>NZ_VVIN01000041.1:0-32648 GCF_008711145.1 Arenibacter lacus | reverse complement strand
CCTGGTGCCGCCATTACGGAAGCTGCCAATAAGTGCTTAGCAAACTGAAGTCGCAACAAGGGATCGTCCCCTCCTAGGAATCCGATGTAGGCAGCCAATACTGCACCGGCAACGGTAGCCATTCCCCCGGTCATCACCAAGAGAATCTCGGAACGGTTCATTTTCTCTAAATAGGCCTTGATCAATAAGGGGGCTTCGGTTTGACCGAGAAAAATATTACCCGCCACACTAAGGCTTTCTGCCCCGGAAATGCCCAAGGTTTTGGAAAGTAGCCAAGCAAGGGCTTTTACTACCTTTTGGATAATTCCTAAATAGAAAAGTAGGGAGGTAAGTGCCGAGAAGAATATGATAGTTGGTAATACTTGAAAGGCAAAAATAAATCCAAAGGTATCCATGTCTACCACCAAGCCTTCAAAAAGGAACTTGCTTCCCGCACGGGTGTAATCTAGCACGCTCACGAAGAGCTGTCCGCCAAACTCAAATATTTTAGATACAAAACTCAGGTCAAATCGGTAGCCAAATGCATTGAAGCCAATTTGGTAGCCAATCAAAATTAAAATCGCAAGGAGGAGCTGTATAAAAAGTCCGATGCCTACCGTGCGCCAATGAATGGCCTTTCTGTTGGTGCTGAAGAGATAGGAGATGAAAAGTAATGCGATCATTCCTAGGATTCCTCTTCCGATACTGTAAAAAGAAACCCCTTGGTTGGGGATAATATCGTCGGAAGTGGGGGCTGGGATGGCACTTACATCTTGGGCTACGGACGGGAACGCAATCAACAATAAAATTAAAAGGATCCAAAACTTGTTTCTCATCCAGTAGCGCTTAATGTGATTTGTGGTTATTTGCGTTTAGAAATTTCATCCCTAAGTTTGGCCGCCTTTTCGTAATCCTCGCTGGCAACGGCTTTGTCTAGCTCTGAACGCAACTCATCCATGCTGAGTTCTTTGTACATATCCGGTGAGCTTGGATTTATTGCCACGGTTTCTCCTTCTTGTAAGATTTCATCAACCATGATGCTGTCGTCGGTTTCCTCCTTGTCCTTTTCTTTGGAAGAGAATTTAAGGAAAATGCCCGCTTTGTCCAAAATGGTTTTATAGGTGAAGATAGGAGCATTGAACCTTAATGCCAAAGCAATGGCATCACTGGTCCTTGCATCTATGATTTCTTCTATTTTGTCTCGTTCGCAAATAATACTGGAGTAAAAGACCCCATCTACCAATTTGTGGATTATTACCTGTTTGATGACCACGTCAAAGCGGTCCGCAAAATTTTTAAAAAGGTCATGGGTCAGGGGGCGTGGTGGCTTTATTTCCTTCTCCAGTGCAATAGCAATGGATTGGGCCTCAAACGCACCAATGACAATAGGTAATTTTCGATCGCCTTCAACTTCATTCAATATAAGGGCATATGCGCCATTTTGCGTTTGGCTATAGGATATCCCTTTTATTTTTAATCTAACTAAACTCATACGTATTAATATACTAAAAAAGGCTGTACAAATAACCGGAAGGACCTGGTTGACTTGCACAGCCCTTTAGGGGCGCAATTTAACAAAAATTAAGTGCTTTGTGCCTTAAATTCCTTTAATTTTTCGATTAGTTGGGGAACAACTTCAAAAGCATCGCCTACAACTCCGTAATCTGCTGCCTTAAAAAATGGAGCCTCCGGATCGGAGTTAATCACCACCTTTACCTTGGAAGCGCTTACTCCTGCCAAGTGTTGAATGGCACCAGAAATGCCTATGGCAATGTATAGGTTGGTGGCTACTGGTTTTCCGGTTTGTCCCACGTGTTCCCCATGTGGTCTCCAGCCTAGGTCCGAAACAGGTTTGGAACAGGCAGTTGCTGCACCCAGAACCTCGGCCAATTCCTCTATCATTCCCCAGTTCTCAGGGCCTTTAAGTCCGCGTCCGCCAGAAACAACAATATCTGCATCGGCAATAGTGGCTTTACCCACTACTTTATCTATTTCTACGGAGGTGGTGCCAAATAGGTTATCGCCCAAAGAAGGACTAAATTCCTCTACCTGTGCAGTGGTCTTATTTTCTACGCTTCCAAAAGAATTATTAGAGACGCCTATGATTTTTATGTCCGATTTGATCTCGGTGTGGGCAAAGCCCTTGTTGCTGAATACAGTGCGCTTAACCTTAAAAGGAGAAGTGCTGTCTGGAGCTGCAACCACATTAGGGACATATCCTCCCTTTAATAGAGCGGTCAGCATAGGGGCCAGGTATTTGGCATCTGTACTAGAGCTCAGAATAATTACTTTGGCGCCTTCCTTTTCTGCAGCCTGCATAAGAACATTTGCATAGGCCTGGGCGTTAAAGGTTTTTAATTTGTCATCCGTGATATTAAGGACCTTGGAAATACCGTAGTCACCAATGGTTTCGGTGTTTCCGTTGTTGATAGCGACTGCGGTTGCGGTAGTGCCCATTTGCTGGGCCACCTCATAGGCGTAAGAGGCTACCTCTGAGGCATTTTTTTTGAACTTTCCGTTTTCGGATTCGGTATATACTAAAACTGACATAGTTGCTTTTTATTTGTGGATCTAGGCCTTGCTACTTGGGGTAGTGGGGCAGTAGATGCTTATTAAATATATGATTTATTTTATCTGTGGTGGCATAGGACCACAATTATAAAGATCTTTGGTTTTTGATAGAGACTAGCGTTGTTGGCTGCGCCTCCTCCCTATGTAACCTTATATAACCTTGGCCTCGTTGTGCAATAGGTCTATGAGTTCATCCAAGTTGTTGGCATCTACCATTTTGATGCTTCCCTTGGCGGCCGGTTTATCAAATGTTACATCTTCTGTGTTGCTATTAGCTTCAACGGGCTCTATAACATTAAGCTTCTTCTGTCTGGCCATCATAATTCCTCTCATGTTGGGAATCTTTAAGTCGCTTTCGGCAACCAATCCCTTTTGTCCTCCAATAATTAATGGTAGAGTGGTGGTTAAGGTTTCCTTTCCGCCGTCTATTTCCCTTACGGCAGTAGCCTTATCACCATCGATCTCCAAACTAATACAAGTATTAATAAAGTTCATTCCTAATAAGGTGGCCAATATTCCTGGAACCATACCTCCGTTGTAATCAATTGACTCTCTACCGGCTATTACCAAGTCGTAAGCCCCATCCTTAATAACGGCAGCTAGTTGTTCCGCTACGAAAAAACCATCCAAGGGTTCTGCATTTACCCTAATTGCCTCATCTGCACCAATGGCAAGCGCTTTTCGTATGGTGGGCTCCGTTGCTGGTCCGCCTACAGAGGCGACATGTACAGTGGCGCCTTGCTTTTCTTTAAACCACATGGCCCTAGTAAGACCAAATTCGTCATTTGGGTTAATTACAAACTGTACTCCATTGGTATCGAACTTGGTATTGTTCTCCGTGAAATTAATTTTAGACGTTGTATCGGGCACGTTGCTTATGCACACTAAGATCTTCATATAATACGTTTTTAAAATCGGTTTTTTTAGAATGACAGCTAAGATACTTAATAAATTTCAAAGTATTATGCATGCATAATATATTTTTTGGGCTTTTTTTAATTATTAACCTCATAGTATTGATATAATATTTCCTATTTTTGCTTGCACTTTTAGAATTTAACAAAAGAATTCCAGTTTACAGATGAAAACAATACAGTTTAGGGAAGCTATTCAGGAAGCAATGTCCGAGGAGATGAGAAGGGACGAGGCAGTCTATCTAATGGGAGAAGAAGTTGCGGAATACAATGGAGCCTATAAAGCTTCTAAGGGAATGTTGGATGAGTTTGGTCCAGAGAGAGTAATTGATACACCTATATCGGAACTTGGCTTTGCTGGGGTCGGGATAGGATCTGCTATGACCGGCAATAGGCCAATTATTGAGTTTATGACCTTTAACTTTTCCTTGGTTGGAATAGATCAGATTATAAACAATGCGGCCAAGATTAGGCAAATGTCTGGTGGACAATTTAACTGTCCCATTGTTTTTAGAGGACCTACCGCTTCTGCAGGGCAATTGGGTGCTACCCACTCACAAGCCTTTGAGAGCTGGTATGCAAACTGTCCTGGTTTAAAAGTAGTGGTTCCTTCCAACCCTAAGGATGCCAAGGGATTGTTGAAATCTGCTATCCGTGATGATGATCCAGTAATCTTTATGGAGTCGGAACAAATGTATGGCGATAAGGGAGAGGTGCCAGAAGGAGAGTACACTATTCCTTTAGGTGTAGCAGATATTAGAAGAGAGGGTACCGATGTAACTGTGGTATCTTTTGGTAAGATTATCAAGGAAGCCGATAAGGCAGCCGATATTTTGGCTGAAGAAGGGATTAGCTTGGAAATCATAGATTTGCGTACCGTAAAACCGTTGGATTACGAGGCTATCTTAAAATCTGTAAAGAAAACAAATAGACTGGTAGTATTGGAGGAAGCTTGGCCTTTTGGGAATGTGGCAACTGAAATTACCTACCATGTTCAGGCAAATGCATTTGATTATCTAGATGCCCCGATCGCCAAAATTAACACAGCAGATGCTCCAGCACCCTATTCTCCAGTATTATTTGCAGAATGGTTGCCAGATCACGAAGATGTGATCAAAGCGGTGAAAAAAGTGATGTATAAATAAAAAGTAAAACCAAAGATAAAATTTCTGGGCTTCGTTAACGACATCTTACTGTTGACGAAGCCTTTATATTAATTCCCCCTGGTAAGACGGAGTAGGTGGCTACGGTTTTCTATCCTTTTATTACTACAATATAATTTTTTTTGGCAGGTTTTTAAATAAGACCATGAGAAAAATCCTTTTTATCCTACTAATAGGTATGCTTCACGCCTCTTACTCCCAAACCAAGGTTGGGGGAATGGTAGTGGACGAGGAAGGGGAGCCTGTTGCCTTTGCGAATGTGTTGTTCAAAAACTCCACTGAAGGCACCATTACCAATGATAATGGTAGGTTTTACATGGCTTCTGAGAACACCTATGATACCCTTTTGGTATCCTTTATAGGCTTTGAATCCCAAGAAATTTTCCTTACCTCAAAAACAACTACAGATTTAAGGGTGGTGCTGCTAGAAGCTAGTGAGCAACTGAATGAAGTAGTGCTGTACTTTGGAAAGACGGACAAGAAAAACAATCCGGCCATAGATATACTAAAAAAGATCTGGGCAAAGAAGCGTAGCAACGGATTGTATATGTTTAATCAGTATCAATACGATAAGTACGAGAAAATAGAATTCGACCTAAACACCATAGACAGTGCGCTAATGAAAAGCAAGGTGTTTAAGGGTTTGGAGTTTGTATTTAAGGATTTGGATACTTCTAGGATAACAGGGAAGACCTATTTACCTATCTTTTTAAACGAAACTTTTACCAAGGTGTACGGGGACAATACGGCCAAGGTAGTGAGGGAAGACGTATTGGGTAGTAAAAATTCTGGCTTCAATAACAATCAGGCTATTATTGCCTTTATTGAGGATCTGTATTCGGATTATGATGTCTATAATAATTATCTGAAATTTTTTGATAAGAGTTTTGTGAGTCCGTTGTCTAAAACGGGGGTAGATACCTATAATTACGTGCTATCCGATAGTGCTTATATCGATAATAAATGGTGCTATAACATTATCTATTACCCTAGAAGAAAGAACGAGCTAACCTTTAAGGGGAATTTTTGGGTGAATGATACCACCTACGCTGTGAAAAACATAAATCTGGCGGTTACCAAGAGTGCAAATATCAACTGGGTTAAAGAGATCTATATTGAGCAGGAGTTTGATGTGGTGAATGATTCCGTGTTTTTGTTGAAGCGAGATTATATGTTGTCCGATTTTAGTTTTAGCAAAAAAGAAAATTCTCGTGGCGTTTACGGAAAACGGACCACAGTGTACGATAACCACCTTTTTAACGAGGTGAAGCCCAAGGAGTTTTACCGGACTAAAAAAGATCCTTTTGATCCCTTAGTACTCAATAAGGATGATGAGTTCTGGGAGGCTAACAGATTAGAATCCTTAAATAGGGACGAAAAGGGGATTTATGAATTGCTGGATACCCTAAAAACGGTTCCCAAATTTAAGTCGTACTACAACTTGGTGAGCATATTGGGTTCCGGTTACGTGGAAATAGATAAATGGAACTTGGATCTTGGGGAGGTGTTCAGTGTTTTTGGATACAATGAGGCAGAGGGAATTAGACTGCGTGCAGGGGCTAGGACTTATTTTGGGCAAAATGACCCTTGGCGACTGGAAGGGTATATGGCCTATGGTTTTGGGGATGATAAATTGAAATATGGATTTTCTGGGAAATTCCTTTTGGATAAGCGTAGTCGCCTAATTATTTCCGGTGGTAACAGGCGGGATGTAGAGCAATTGGGTATTAGTTTAACCGCTACCAACGATGTCTTGGGGCGAAGCATTGCCTCCTCCTCTGTTTTTACCGTGGGCTCTAATGATAGGCTTACAAATATTAATCTCTCTACCTTGAATTTGGAGATGGAGCCGGTGAACAACCTAAGGGTTCACGTGGGGGGGAGCTTTAGGACCTTAAGTTCTGCCCTACCGGAAAAATTTAATTTAGATTATGTAGATCCACTGTCGCCGACGGGGGTGAGCTCGGAAATCGAACAATTTGATATTAAAACTTCCTTAATCTATACGCCTGGGAAACGCACCATTGGGAATGGGGTGGAACGAAAGAGTATCAATGAGAATTATAGCACCCTGTTCTTGTCCTATACCAAGGGGATTAAAAATGTTTTGGAGAGCGATTTCGATTATAAAAAGATTCAATTTAGCTATACCCAGCCTTGGCAATTAGGCGGATTTGGTAGGCTTTTAAGTACGGTGGAATTGGGTAAAACCTATGGCGAAGTGCCGCTAGGTCTTTTAAATGCCATTCCAGGGAACCAAACCTTCTTTACCGTATATAACACCTTTTCCAATTTAAATTTCTATGAGTTTGTTACGGATACCTACGCCTCCGTGCATCTGGAGCATAATTTTAATGGGCGACTCTTTTCAAGGGTTCCTGTAATTAGAAACTGGAACTTAAGGGAGATAGTAGGCTTAAGAGGCGTGTGGGGAGAGCTGTCTGATGGAAACAAGGCGTTGAGCGCCCCGGCGAATATTCCGCTAATGGCTCCCTCCGGATCCCCTTATTGGGAATATTCTGTAGGAGTAGGTAATATATTTAAAATTTTAAGGGTCGATTTTAACTTTAGGGGTAATTATTTAGACGCCCCAGAAGCGCGACCTTTTGGAGTGACAGGGTCCTTTGGATTTTATTTCTAGAAAGAATTTTAAGGATAAACAGAGATAAATTTATTAAATTGAAAGTTGAATAGTATAAAAACAAATTTATGAGTAATGATGAGATTACCTCGTTCGACGTATTGATCGAAATACCAAAAGGTAGCAGGAACAAGTATGAGTATGATTTTGAATTAAAGAAAATACGTTATGATAGGATGATCTTCTCCTCTATGATGTATCCGGCAGATTACGGTTTTATACCGGAAACACTTGCCTTGGACGGAGATCCGTTAGATGTTCTTGTGTTGGTTACAGAAGCTACCTTTCCAGGATGTGTGATGGAGGTAAAGCCAATTGGGGTATTCCATATGGCCGATGAAAAGGGACCGGATGAAAAAGTAATCTGTGTGCCGGTATCCGATCCTGTTTGGAATAGGATAAACGACCTATCTGAATTGAACCCGCACTTGATTAAAGAGATAGAGCACTTCTTTAAGGTGTACAAAGACTTGGAGAAAAAGAAGGTAGATGTTGGTGGATGGGGGCATCTGGAAGCTGCCAAAGAAATTGTTGCCAAGTGTATACAAAGATTTAAGGATAGTGATGTTCCCGCAAAAGACGTGAGTATTAAATACTAAGTCGAGTACTTATTATAGATGATTGGAAAGCAATATTATACACATAATATTGCTTTTTTTATTCTACCTTATTTTACTATTTTAGACAACCTAAACAATCAACTAAAACTTATTAAATGAAATCAATTATTATTTATGTGCCTATAATCATGGCATTGATCGGCCTTGCTTTTATGGCAATAAAAAGGTCATGGGTGTTAAAACAAGATGCAGGGGATGGTAAAATGAAGGAAATATCCGATTACATCTATGAAGGGGCCTTGGCATTTTTAAAAGCAGAATATAAGTTATTAACCTTCTTTGTAATAGGGGCCAGTATTGCTTTGGCAGCAGTTTCCTTTATTGTCCCTACCACGCATATTCTTATTGTAGTGGCCTTTGTATTCGGAGCATTTTTCTCGGCCTTGGCTGGGAATATGGGAATGAAGATTGCCACAAAGACCAATGTGAGGACCACCCAGGCGGCTCGTACCAGTTTACCGCAGGCTCTAAAGATTTCATTTGGCGGGGGTACCGTTATGGGGCTGGGGGTTGCCGGACTGGCGGTGCTTGGACTCACCGCAGCCTTTATCTTATTGTTCCAATTCTTTATGAATGGGACTTGGACTTCCACGGATGATATGACCATTGTATTAGAAACCTTGGCCGGATTTTCCCTAGGTGCAGAATCCATTGCTCTTTTTGCAAGGGTAGGGGGCGGCATCTATACCAAAGCAGCCGATGTGGGGGCCGATTTGGTAGGAAAGGTAGAGGCGGGTATCCCGGAAGATGATCCGCGTAACCCGGCTACCATTGCAGATAATGTAGGGGATAACGTAGGGGATGTTGCCGGAATGGGGGCCGACCTTTTTGGGTCCTATGTGGCTACTGTATTGGCAGCCATGGTACTGGGGAATTATGTGATTAGGGATATGGGCGGTGCCATTGAGGACTCCTTTAATGGGGTGGGGCCAATTTTATTGCCCATGACCATCGCTGGCTTTGGAATCTTATTTTCGGTGGTAGGTACCATGTTAGTGAAAATAAAAAACAACGATGCCAAAGAAAAACAGGTGCAAGGAGCTTTAAATGTGGGGAACTGGGTTTCTATAGGGCTTACCCTGATTACTTCCTATGTATTGGTTATTTATATGTTGCCAGAAACCATGCAAATGGAATTTTTTGGAGAAGGTGTAAAGGATATTTCCTCTATTAGGGTATTCTATGCTACGGTGATCGGATTGTTGGTAGGGGGTGTAATCTCATCTATTACCGAATATTATACTGGATTGGGAACAAAGCCCGTGTTGGCTATAGTGCAGAAATCTAGTACCGGGGCTGGGACCAATGTGATTGCCGGATTGGCTACTGGGATGATTTCCACTTTCCCGACTATTTTAGTATTTGCCGCTGCAATCTGGTCTTCTTATGCTTTGGCAGGTTTTTATGGGGTGGCCTTAGCAGCCTCGGCAATGATGGCTACCACCGCAATGCAATTGGCAATTGATGCCTTTGGCCCTATTGCCGATAATGCGGGAGGTATCGCGGAAATGAGTGAACAAGATCCCATTGTTAGGGAGCGTACAGATATTCTAGATTCCGTAGGGAACACCACGGCAGCAACCGGAAAAGGATTTGCTATTGCTTCTGCAGCATTAACTTCCTTGGCGTTGTTTGCAGCCTATGTAACCTTTACGGGAATAGATGGGATTAATATTTTTAAAGCACCTGTTTTGTCCATGCTCTTTGTAGGGGGGATGGTGCCCGTAGTGTTTTCTGCCTTGGCAATGAACTCAGTAGGGAAAGCCGCCATGGATATGGTCTACGAAGTGAGGAGACAGTTTAAGGAAATACCTGGGATAATGGAAGGAGCCAGTAAACCAGACTATGCAAAGTGCGTGGATATATCTACCAAAGCTGCCCTGAGAGAAATGATGTTGCCTGGCTTGCTGACTATCGGATTCCCTATTGCGATTGTGCTGTTGGGTAAACTGGTGTATGGCAGCGATAACCAATTAATTGGAGAGATGCTAGGGGGCTATATGGCTGGTGTTACCGTCTCTGGTGTTTTATGGGCTATTTTCCAGAATAACGCTGGTGGCGCTTGGGATAATGCTAAGAAATCATTTGAAGCGGGCGTGGAGATTAATGGGGAAATGACCTATAAGGGGTCCGAGGCGCATAAGGCAGCCATTACTGGAGATACCGTAGGTGATCCATTTAAGGATACTTCCGGACCATCCATGAATATCCTAGTGAAATTAACCTGTTTAATCGGTTTGGTGATTGCACCTATTTTAGGGGGGCACGAATTGCCAACAGAGGTCTCTAAAAAGGAGATACAGGTAGAAATGAAAGTGGAAGGAGAAGGAATGGCGCAGGCAACCGTGAATTACACGGTGGTTGAAAACGGTAAGGAGCTTAAGAAGGAAAAGGTCTTTAAAGGAACCCATGAAGAAGTAAAGGCGCAATTAAAAGCGTTGGAAGCCTCCAATCTAAATAAGGATGACGCTAAAGTTAAGGTGGTTATCGATAAGGTGGAAATAGAAAAAAAGTAGTAAAATAAAATGAATCCGTTTTAAGCCCCGTTTGTAAGACGGGGCTTTTTATTTTAAAAGTATTGCCTTGGGAACGTGTTTCCCTAAGTGTAGGGTCAATTATGATTGAGGCAATGGGCTATGCGATAGAGGGAAAGCTTATTTTGTGAAGGATGGGTATTTTATTAACTTTATTGGATGGGTTGGTTGAGATCAAAAGATCCCTTACAGGTAATTACATTTCAGACCTATGGTACTGAAAAATCCTTGTACATAAAGGGACGGGCGCTGGAGGATGAGAACATAGATCTCTCCAAAAAGAATGTCTTTCAACTCCTGATTAATTCTTGGAAGCGGTTTGAAACCGATGAGATTCGGAATGCTAAGCTCGTGCTAAGACTTCCCAATGGGTGGGAACACCAGTTTATGGCAGATGATGAGGGGTATTTCTTGGTGAAGCTGCCTTTGGAAGGTAGGCGGTTAAAGGCTAATGAAGAGGGGTGGGTGACCTACGAAATATCTTTTGTGGACCCTGATCCAAAACGAAGGTTTAATTTGGGGAATAGGTTCCCTGGAGAGATGATGCTGCCACCTAAAACCTGTGATTTTGGGGTGGTAAGTGATATAGATGATACTATTCTGCATACGGGTTTAATATCCCCTTTAAAGTGGCGGGTAATATATAACACCTTATTTACAACACCGGGGAAACGGCTGCCCCTTACTGGGGCCGCTGATTTTTACCACCGTTTGCACAGGGGGCCCAGTGGAGATGCCTCCAACCCCATTTTTTATGTGAGTAACAGCCCGTGGAATCTTTATCGGTACCTGGAATTCTTCTTGAGGGAAAATAACTTCCCCAAAGGCCCTATTCTCTTGCGGAGTCTAAGTTCATTTTTTAAAAGGCATCGGAAGGCAAGCGAGGAAAATAAGCCTCACAAACCCACGGAAATTTTAAATATTCTAGAGACCTATCCGGATATGCCCTTGATCCTTATTGGCGACAGCGGGGAAAAGGATGCCGATATTTACATGGAAATTGCCCAGCGCTTCCCAGATAGGATCAAGGCCATATATTTGCGGACAGTGGCCCATAACAAGAAGATGTTACGGGTTAAAGGTCTGTTTGCAGGCTATAAGACTACGCCTGTGCTGTTCGTGGAAAATTCCAAGCAAGCCATACAACACGCTCAGGAAAATGGATTTATCAAGTAGCCTTGTTGCTGGTATTTGATGCTGAATACAATTAGCTTAAAGGTGTTGTTTCCCGACTCAAAGACTTAGAATAAGCCGTGAATCTCTGCGTCTATTTTGTTGATAACCAGTCCTAAATCCTCCGGATTGGCCACGAAATCTAGTTTGTCCACATCGATCACCAAAAGTTTCCCTTTTTCATAGCTCTGTGCCCAAGCCTCATAGCGCTCATTTAATCGGCTTAGGTAGTCTATGGAGATGGTGTTTTCGTACTCCCTGCCCCGCTTGTGTATTTGGTTTACCAAATTAGGAATGGAACTACGCAGGTAGATCAATAAATCTGGGGGTTGTACCAAGGTTTCCATCAACTCAAAAAGACTGGTGTAGTTGTTAAAATCCCTATTGGTCATTAAGCCCATGGCATGTAGGTTGGGGGCAAAGATATGAGCATCCTCATAAATGGTTCTATCTTGAATGGTTTCCTTTCCGCTTTTTCGGATGTCCAAAATTTGGCGGTATCTATTGTTAAGGAAATATATCTGGAGGTTAAAGCTCCAGCGTTCCATCTGATTGTAAAAATCGTCCAAATAGGGGTTGTCTACAACATCTTCAAATTGGGCTTCCCACTTATAGTGTTTGGATAGCAGCCTAGTTAAGGTCGTTTTTCCAGCTCCAATATTTCCGGCAACAGCAATATGCATAGGTAGTTTTTATATTAAGATTAGTGTTTTTCTGGGGTATATGCAAATAAACGGCACAATATACAAGATATACCGTGGATGCTAAAATCTTTGGATTATTATCCGGTTAATAGCGCTGCTAAAATCCTAGGTCGCTATTTCCATGATTTTAATTCGGACCAAAGACCTCAGTGCTATTCTTAACTTAAAATATCGATTTATAGTATGGGAGTAGGCTTTCTTTTTTTTAAAGGCCTATAAATTTAAAAAAGGAATGTAAAGGGTGGTCCTTCACTGTCTAAGGTCTTGGGTGCTTTTGCGCTCCCTTTTAAAAATTGTTGTTAAACCTATTTTGATTCGTCAGTATTTCTTGTACTTTTGTGCCTGTAAAATTTAGGAGGAAGGATTTGACTGATTGCAACCTCTAAAGACCAAGCTTATTTTTTGGTCTAATAAAATGCTAAAGCAGGCTATGTTGTTCGTGGTATTTATAACACTTACAGTTACTCTTCTCTAGACTTCAACAAATCCTTGCCCTTATTTAGTTATAAAAAACGAAAATGGCATATTTATTTACTTCAGAATCCGTTAGTGAGGGGCATCCCGATAAAATTGCAGACCAGATTAGTGATGCGCTTTTAGATAACTTTTTAGCCTTCGATCCTGAAAGCAAGGTGGCTTGTGAGACCTTAGTAACAACTGGTCAGGTAGTATTGGCCGGGGAAGTTAAGAGTCGCACCTATTTGGATGTTCAGCAAATTGCTAGGGATGTAATCAATAAAATTGGGTACACCAATGGCGAATACAAGTTTAGCGGTGATTCTTGTGGAGTAATTTCCTTGATTCATGAGCAGTCTAAAGATATCAATCAGGGAGTAGACAGGGGCACCAAAGAAGAGCAGGGGGCGGGTGACCAAGGGATGATGTTTGGATATGCCACTAAAGAAACCGAAAACTATATGCCTTTGGCCTTGGATATCTCTCATAAGATTTTACAGGTATTGGCAGAGATAAGAAGAGAGGGTTCCCAGATAGATTATTTGCGTCCCGATGCTAAGGCGCAGGTAACCATTGAATATTCGGATGACAATCTTCCTCAACGAATAGATACAATAGTGGTTTCTACCCAGCACGATGAGTTTGATGAGGATGATGCCGTAGTATTGGCTAAAATTAAAGAGGATATTATTTCTATCTTAATTCCTAAGGTTAAGGAACAGCTTCCCGAAACCATAAGAAGCCTTTTTGATGAACATATTAAATACCACATAAATCCTACAGGGAAATTTGTTATTGGGGGACCCCATGGGGATACCGGACTTACGGGACGAAAGATTATTGTGGATACCTACGGGGGCAAAGGAGCCCATGGTGGGGGTGCGTTTAGCGGAAAGGATCCTAGTAAGGTAGACCGTAGTGCAGCGTATGCAGCTAGGCATGCGGCCAAGAATTTGGTAGCTGCCGGGGTGGCCGATGAGCTATTGTTGCAGGTGAGTTATGCCATTGGGGTAGTAGAGCCTACTTCCATATTGGTGGATACGTATGGTACCGCAAATGTAGATTTAACCGATGGACAGATTGCTGAAAAAGTAGCGCAGCTGTTTGATATGCGTCCCTTTGCCATAGAAGAGCGACTAAAGTTGAGAAACCCGATATATTTGGAAACCGCAGCCTATGGCCATATGGGAAAAGAACCCCAAATAGTGACCAAAGTCTATGAATCACCCTATAATGGAAGGATTGAAAAGGAAGTGGAATTGTTTACGTGGGAAAAATTGGACGCTGTAGACGAAGTTAAGGAAGCGTTTAATTTATAATTTTTTGAAATTAGTGGGGAAATGAGTTTTTCCTTGCCTATATTTGCATTTCTAAAGTTCAAACACTTATTGAATTGTTATCAAGAAAGGTGGAGGGAATAGACCCTTTGAAACCTTAGCAACCCTTTGATTCCTGTATCAATGAAGGTGCTACATTCTACCGATGTAAAACATGAGCCTTAGTGGCTGTTATGTATGCAAGGCAGATAACACAAACGGTTACTCCGGTAATTGACTTTCTTTTTAACTTTTTGATTTTCAGATAGGGCGCTGTCCGCCTTATTAGCTTTGGATTTTTATTTGATAGTTTAATAATTTAATAAAAAACAAAAAAAATCATGAGTACTCAAAAATTTGCAACTAATGCGTTACACGCTGGTCACGATACAAAGTTAACCGAAGGAACCAGAGCGGTACCAATATACCAGAATACGGCCTATGTGTTTGATGATACCGACCATGCCGCTAGTAGATTTAATCTTTCCGAACCAGGGTATATATATACTAGATTAAACAATCCTACCAACGATATTTTGGAAAAGCGTTTAGCTGCTTTGGAGGGGGGTATCGCCAGTGTGGTGACCGCTTCTGGAACCGCTGCCGTTTCTACTGCCCTTTTGGTGCTATTGAAAACTGGCGATCATATAGTGGCTTCTAGTAGTCTATACGGTGGTACCTACAACCTTTTGGCGGTAACCTTACCGAGATTTGGTATTACTACCACCTTTGTAGATCCGGGAGATCAAGAGAACTTTACCAAAGCTATCCAAGAGAATACCAAAGCCATATTTGTGGAGTCTTTGGGGAATCCTAAATTGGATGTGTTGGATTTGCAAGCGATATCCGGCGTAGCTAAAAACGCAAAAATTCCTTTTATAGTGGATAATACAGTAGCTACCAGTGCTTTGATAAAACCTATAGAGCACGGTGCCGATATAGTAATCCACTCCCTTACCAAATACATTAACGGAAATGGTACCTCTATGGGAGGAGTCATTATAGATGCAGGTAAATTTGATTGGAGTAGTGGAAAATTCCCAGAATTTACAGAACCTTCTCCTGGATATCACGGATTGGTATACCACGAGGCATTGGGGAACGCTGCATTTATTGCTAAGGTAAGAATTGAGGGGCTAAGGGATCTTGGGGCATCTTTAAGTCCGTTTAATGCCTTTCAGATTATACAAGGTTTAGAAACCTTGGAAATCAGGATGAAGAAGCATAGTGAAAATGCCCTAGAAGTGGCAAAATGGCTTCAGGATAGGGAAGAAGTTGCATGGGTTAATTATCCTGGCTTAGCTAGTAGTCCTTATCATAAGTTGGCCCAAAAATACCTGCCTAAAGGGCAAAGTGGTATTGTAACCTTTGGGGTAAAAGGAGGCTATGAGGCGGCTAAGAACGTAGTGGACGCAACAAAACTATTTTCTCTCTTGGCCAATATTGGAGATACCAAATCCCTAATAATCCACCCGGCCAGTACTACTCACCAACAATTGGATGACGAAGCGCAACAGACCACTGGGGTAACCAAGGATTTGGTGCGTATATGTGTAGGTTTGGAAGATATTGAAGATATTAAAGCAGATTTGGAGCAAGCATTTTCTGCCATCCAGTAATCACTTTAGGTGCAATATCAAATAACCTTTCGCAATAATTAATATAGAAAAGGGAACTTGGGGAACGCAATAAAACACCCTTAGTGGGCAAAGCGTTCCCCTAATTATCAAAATCCCATTCTTGCTTTATTCAAAGAATTTTTTCAAGCTTTATTTATGCTACATCAACTTTCAATCCAAGATTATGTCACCGATAGCGGCTATAAATTGGATATTAATTTGTCTTATGAAATTTTTGGGCTCCCGTTGCATACGGCCCCTATTATATTGGTGAACCATGCCTTAACCGGTAATTCCAATGTGGCTGGGGAACAGGGGTGGTGGAATACCCTTATTGGGGACGATAAGTGTATCAATACTAAAAAATACACCATCCTCTGCTTTAATATTCCTGGGAATGGGTACGACGGATTTGTTATAGATAACTATAAGGCTTTTGTAGCTCGGGATATAGCTAGAATATTTCTTCAGGGCTTGGAAATCCTAAAAATCAATAAACTTTACGCTCTGATTGGCGGATCGTTGGGAGGGGGAATCGCTTGGGAAATGGCAGCCCTAAATCCAAATCTAACAGAACACCTAATCCCGGTTGCCTCCGATTGGAAATCTACGGATTGGCTGATTGCCAATTGTCAGATTCAGGAGCAGTTCTTGGTGAATTCCAAGCAGCCGGTACATGATGCCCGTATGCACGCCATGCTGTGTTACAGGACTCCTGAATCCTTTAAGGAGCGATTTAAAAGGAGTACCAATGAGGAGCTAAAGGTTTTTAATGTAGAGAGTTGGTTAACCCATCATGGAAATAAGCTTCAGGAGCGATTTCAGCTATCGGCCTATAAATTGATGAACCAGCTGCTAAAGACCATTGATATTACCAGGGATGGAGAGGAAGCGTTTATAGCACTACAAAATAGTGACACCAATATTCATATTATAGGGGTAGATTCTGACCTGTTTTTTACCGCTAAAGAGAACAAGGACACTTTTAAGAAATTGGCGCAGGCCAATAGCAATGTTACCTATGGGGAAATCCAATCCCTGCATGGCCACGATGCCTTTTTGATCGAATTTGATCAAATGGAAGGTCTGTTAAAGGGGATTTTTGATAAAAACGGAGGATCTAAGAAAATTAAAGTCCTAAAGTTTGGGGGTAAGTCCCTGGCTAATGGCGAGGGAATAGATTCCGTGGTGCGGATTATTGCTGGTAAAGTGGCCGCAGAAGAGCGCATTGCAGTGGTAGTCTCGGCTAGGAATAAGGCTACCGATGAGTTGGAAGCTATCTTGGATAAGGCATCCAGGGGAATAGACTACAGCAAGGATTTTAAAGAGTTTGAAAAATATCAAAAGCATCAGTTTAAAAACATAGATACTTCCGAGGAGCTAAAGGGCTTGGTAAAGTTGTTTGAAGGAGTAGCCCTCTTAGGGGATTATAGCCTTAAAATAAAGGATCAGGTTTTGGCCTATGGGGAGGTCTTATCGGCAAAATTGTTGACCCAGATATTGTTGGAGAAAGGGATTAAAGCGCGGTTTGTGGATACCCGTAAGTTGATTAAAACAGATAGTAATTTTGGCGATGCCAAAGTACTCGATTCCCTGTCCAAAGAAAATGTTATACGCGAATTTGCCAAACAGGATGTAGATACCGTTAGTGTTGCCACTGGTTTTATTGCTTCTAATGAACTCAATGAAACTACCACCTTAGGAAGGAACGGAAGTAACTATTCCGCTGCTTTGTTGGCCAACTATCTAAATGCGGAGGAATTGCAGAACTATACCCATGTGGATGGGATATTTACTGCTAACCCAGATTTTGTTCACGAAGCTAAACGCATTGAGCAATTGTCCTACGGTGAAGCAAATGAGCTGGCCAATTTTGGTACCACCATTTTACATGCCAAGACCATCATCCCATTGATAGAGAAGAATATTCCATTGCGAATTCTGAATACCTTCAATGACGATAATGAGGGAACTTTAATTAGTGCCGAAACTAGTAAAGAAGGGATTAAGTCCTTATCCGTTATAGAAAACATGGCCTTGATTAATTTGGAAGGGCGTGGTCTATTGGGTAAAGTAGGGGTAGATGCTCGTATTTTTAAGACCTTGGGGAACAATAACATCAGTGTTAGTATTATTTCTCAGGGATCCTCGGAAAGAGGTATCGGATTGGTAGTGGATGCTAAAAATGCAGCACTGGCAAAATCGTCCTTGGAAGAAGAGTTCCAAACCGATTTTAAATCGCAGGATATTAATAATATCACCGTGGTAGATCAGGTTTCTGTTATTTCCATTGTGGGGCAAGACCTAAGTACCTTCCACAAGCCGTATAATAGTCTTATCAAGAATCAGATTGTGCCTCTGTTGTTTAACAATACTATCTCCGGAAAGAATGTGAGCTTGGTAGTAAAGAAAACAGATTTGCACAAGGCGTTGAACGTAATGCACGGACAGATTTTCGGATTCAGTAAAAAGGTGAACATCGCTATTTTTGGACATGGAAACGTAGGGGGCACGCTGATAGATCAGATATTAAAATCTAATAAATCCATTGAAAAGAGGAAAGGTATTCATCTCAATATTTTTGCGGTGGCCAATTCCAAAAAAGTATTGCTGAATAAGAACGGTATTTCTAAAAAATGGAAATCCGCTTTGGAAACCAAAGCAGTGCCTTATGAGTTAAAAGATGTGATTAGCTATGCCAAGGATCACCATTTAGAGAACCTTATTGCAGTGGATAATACGGCTAATGAGGGGTTTGTGGCTTCCTACTTGGATTTTGTTGCAAATGGGTTCGATTTGGTTTCTTCAAACAAAATTGCCAATACCCTTGGGTTTGATTATTATCAGCTGCTCAGGGAACGGCTAGAGGAAAACCAAAAGCAGTATCTGTACGAAACCAATGTGGGCGCAGGGTTGCCATTGATAGACACCATTAAGCTACTACACCTTTCCGGGGAGAATATTACCAGAATTAAAGGAGTTTTCTCAGGATCCTTGAGTTATATTTTTAATACATTCTCCGAGAAAGATGCAAAGTTTTCTGCCATTCTTAAGGAAGCTATGGAGCAAGGATTTACGGAACCTGATCCGCGGGAAGACCTTTCTGGTAATGATGTAGGTAGAAAACTATTGATATTGGCTAGGGAGTTAGACTTAAGTAATGAATTTTCCGATATAGCTATAGAAAACCTAATTCCCGAAGCTTTGCAAGAAGGAGGGGTAGAGCAGTTCATGGAACAGCTGGCGGTGTTGGACGATAAGTTTAGCGAAATTAAAGCAGCTCAAAAACCAGATCACGTATTGCGATACGTAGGTGATTTGTCTGGAGACCTGCAAAAAGAAAAAGGAAATTTGGAGGTGAAATTAATCTCTGTCCCCAAGGGAAGTGCCCTAGGGCAAATTAAGGGATCCGATTCCATTATTGAAATTTACACCGAATCTTATGGTGAACATCCCTTGGTAATACAAGGAGCGGGCGCAGGGGCGGCCGTTACCGCTAGAGGTGTATTTGGAGATATATTGCGTATTGCAGATAGGGGGTAAACCTATATTTTGTGGCTTCGATTCTGCCTGCCTTGGGCAGGTAAACTCCGAAATGGAGATTGTAGGAGATTGAGCCTGTCGACCAAAGGTGGACGTAGTCGAAATCGAGTATAGTTGAGAGCGTATTGTTTGTGGCTTCGACTCCGCTCAGCCACCGTCATGTGATCTCTTCCATTGAGTAGTTGATGTGGATATTATAGTTGCACAAGCTTAAGGTATAATAGGTTAGAATGAAAGGATTCCTGTATATATTGGAGTGTTCAGATGGTAGTTATTATACAGGTAGTACTATTGATGTGGAGCAACGGTTGAAGGAGCACAACAACGGTAGGGGAGCTAATCATACGAAAAAGCGATTACCAGTTCATTTACTATATGTAGAAGAGTATAAAAGTATTGGGAAAGCCTTCAGTAGGGAAAAACAAATTCAAGGTTGGAGTCGAGAAAAGAAGGAAGCGTTAATGAATGGGGAATTTGCCAAACTAAGTGGATTAGCAGAATGTAAAAATGAATCTCACTATATCCACTATATTGACGTAGTTGTTGATAAAACATAAATATATTTGCCTGATTAATTGAGGTAGGAGATTGAGCTTGCCGACAGAAGGTGGGCGTAGTCGAAATCGGGTATAGATGAGTGCGAGATGCTCGTTGCTTCGACTCCGCTCAGCCACCGGTATTAGGGAGATTGAGCTTGCCGACAGAAGGTGGGCGTAGTCGAAATCGGGTATAGATGAGTGCGAGATGCTCGTTGCTTCGACTCCGCTCAGCCACCGGTATTAGGGAGATTGAGCCTGTCGACCAATGGTGGACGTAGTCGAAATCGAATAAAGTTGATAGCGAATTGTTTTGTGGCTTCGACTTCGCTCAGCCACCGGTATTAGGGAGATTGAGCATAACAGCTGGAAGTAAGTGGCGCGAAATGGTTAGAGCAGGAAAAAAGATAGAATAAAAAAACAGTTATGGAGAAGCGACATAAATTTGAAACGGAGGCAATAAGGACCCAAACGGAAAGGAGTCAGTTTTTGGAGCATTCCACGCCCCTTTACCTAACTTCCAGTTTTGTATTTGAGGATGCAGAAGACATGAGGGCTTCTTTTGCAGAGGAAAAAGATCGGGATATATATTCTAGGTATGGAAATCCCAATTCCACCGAATTTATCAATAAAGTTTGTAAAATGGAAGGGGCAGATAGTGGCTTTGCATTTGCCTCTGGGATGTCGGCCGTATTCTCAACCTTCGCGGCCCTATTGAATAGTGGGGACCACATTATTTCATCGAGAAGTATTTTTGGATCTACCCATAGCCTTTTTGATCAGTTTTTTCCCAAATGGAATATAGATCATAGCTATTTCCAAATTGATGAATTAGACAAAATTGAGGAGCTAATAACCCCGAATACAAAAATCCTATATGCCGAAACACCTACTAATCCGGGTGTAGATGTGTTAGATTTGGAAGTGTTGGGGCAAATTGCTAAAAAGCACAACCTAATTTTTATTATCGATAACTGCTTCGCTTCTCCGTATTTACAGCAGCCAATAAAGTTTGGGGCCGACTTGGTAATTCATTCTGGTACCAAATTAATGGATGGCCAGGGTAGGGTCTTGGCCGGTATTACCGTAGGTAGGGCAGATCTAATTGATATCATCTATCGTTTTTCCAGAATAACGGGTCCGGCATTATCCCCCTTTAATGCCTGGGTGCTCTCCAAAAGTTTGGAAACCCTCTCCATAAGAGTAGACAAGCATTGCGAGAATGCCTTAAAGCTTGCCCAGTTTCTGGAAGAACATCCCAAAGTGAATTGGGTGAAGTATCCCTTTTTAAAATCGCACCCCCAATACGAAATTGCCAAAAAGCAAATGAAGGCCGGAGGGTGTGTGGTTGCCTTTGAGGTGGATGGTGGGGTAGAAGCCGGACGTAAGTTTTTTGACGCTATTAAAGTGCTTTCCCTTTCTGCTAATTTAGGGGATGCCAGAAGTATTGTTACTCACCCTGCCTCTACCACCCACAGTAAACTGTCTACGGAAGGTAGATTGGCTACTGGGATTACAGACGGAATGGTGAGGGTTTCGGTTGGTTTGGAGCATATAGATGATATTATTGCCGATATAGCGCAGGCCTTAGAAAGCTAATTGGTTCCCTAAAAATTGGGGAATGCAGTAGGGTGATAACCTAAGTATTTGGTTGTTTGTCGCTCCCATGCAAGGTCTAGGATAGCGGTTAGGTGGTTCCTTATTTTGTGGGAGTTCTGGGAGTGGATAACAAAAAACCATAACTTGCCTAAGACAGAGGTGTTAGCGTATTTGGCAGTTGCAGTCTTAAAAATAGGTGGTTTCCTCAATTTTTAATTTTGTGTATCTTCGCTGCATGCTATCCAAAAAAACTAAATACGGTCTAAAGGCCTTGACCTTTCTAGCGGCTCAGGAGGGGAGACAGCCAGTACAAATATCAGAGATTGCGAAACAAGAGAATATTTCGCGTAAATTTCTGGAGAGTATTCTGCTCACCTTAAGGAAGTCTGGTGTGCTTGGTTCTAAAAAGGGAAAGGGTGGCGGATATTATCTCATTAAAGATCCCAAGGATATTCCTATGACCCTTGTAATGCGGGTATTGGAGGGGCCTATTGCCATGGTGCCTTGTGTTAGCCTTAATTTTTATGAGAAATGTGCCGACTGCCCAGATGAGGCAAGTTGTTCCGTGCATATGCTAATGCTACAGGTGAGGGATAGTGCCCTGGAAGTATATAAGAATAATACCTTGGCCGATCTTGTGCCGTAATAATAAATCCCCTATACGTTAATTTGTTGTGCTTCAATTGATTTAATCCCTTTCTAAAGGTGTCAAATCCACAATTTGCCTAGCTTATTTTTATTAATCCACTAAAACTATAGGGTAATTAGAAATCTTTTTTTGTAATTAGTATGTGCATTTGCAAAATAATTTTACTTTTGCTTACTCTATTAAGTCGATAGGATAATAAGAAGTAATTGAATTTTCACATGATTGTTGATCAACTAGTAACCAATAATAAGTCCGATTCCCCAAGTTATAAGGAAGATAGGAAATCGGAAAACCCAAAGCGAAGCGTTGTGAAATCCATCAGCTGGAGGTTTATAGGGACCTTGGATACGGTATTGATATCATGGGTTGTAACTGGCACGCTTACAGTTGCATTTTCCATTGGGGTAGTAGAATTGTTTACGAAGATGATATTGTACTTTTTTCACGAAAGAATTTGGGATAGGATTCAATGGGGAAAGTAACAGAGTGAAAAAAATAAGGATTAAAAACTAGAGGGTATGGCATTTACAGAGGAGCAACTATACAATTTAAATCAGCAATTTAAAGGAATACCGCCGGCTGAGATTATTTCATGGGCTATACAATATGCAGAAAGGCCTGTGGTAACCACCAATTTTAGACCTTATGAGGTGGCTATTCTCAATGCAATTACGGAGGTAGACGCTAGTATCCCGGTTATCTGGTGCGATACAGGTTATAACACGCCACAAACCTATAAGCATGCGGAGGAATTGATAGAGCGATTGGATTTGAATATTAAATTATATGTTCCTCGGCAAACATCGGCGCATAGAGATGCCGTAATGGGGATTCCGGGTATAGATGATCCTAGGCATGCGCTTTTTACAGAGCAAGTAAAGCTAGAGCCTTTTAAAAGAGCTATGAAAGAGCATAAGGCCGATGTATGGTTTACTAACCTAAGAAAAGGGCAGACCGCGCATAGAGATTCTTTGGATATTCTTAGTCTAAGCAAGGACGGGGTCTTAAAAGTAAGTCCCTTCTATCACTATAGCGATAGTCAGCTAGATACTTATTTGCAATCCAAGAATCTTCCCAATGAGCATAAATACTTCGATCCTACTAAGGTTTTGGAGCATAGGGAATGCGGATTGCATACATAAAAAACAAATTATTAACGATTGATGAATCCTTTGTTTTTAGGGTAAAATATCAAACAAACAATAGTATTTTGAGCACAATAGAATCGGAAATAGACACAGTATTAAGCGTAGAGCACTCTGAGGTGCTAGGCGCTCTTAGAAACAACGACTTGGAAAATGAGGCAATCTACATTTTTAGGGAAGTGGCGGCACAGTTTGAAAGGCCGGTACTTCTTTTCTCCGGGGGGAAAGACTCCATCACGCTAGTAAGATTAGCGCAAAAGGCCTTTTTTCCTGCTAAGATCCCCTTTCCACTTTTGCATATAGATACCGGGCACAATTTTCCCGAAACTATTGCTTTTAGGGATAAGCTGGTAAAGGAACTTGGTGTGGAGTTAATTGTTAGGAATGTTCAAGATTCCATAGATCAAGGAAAAGTGGTGGAAGAGTCTGGTAAGTATGCCAGTAGAAATACCTTGCAGACTACTACCTTATTGGATGCCATCGAGGAATTCAAATTTGATGCCTGTATTGGCGGGGCCAGAAGGGACGAGGAAAAAGCACGAGCCAAAGAACGTGTGTTTTCGGTTCGTGACGATTTTGGCCAATGGGACGAAAAGAACCAACGCCCAGAAGTTTTCGATATGCTGAACGGTCAAATAGAACTGGGCCAGAATGTTAGGGTATTCCCTATTAGTAACTGGACGGAGTTGGATGTGTGGAGCTATATCCAAAAGGAGAACATTGAAATTCCTTCCATCTACTTTGCCCATAAGCGAAAAATATTTCTGCGCGATGGCTTTATCTGGTCTGCCGAAGACGATGTAGTCTTTAGGGCCGAAGATGAGGTGGTAGAAGAAAGGATGGTCCGTTTTAGAACGGTGGGGGATATGAGCTGTACTGCAGCTGTACTCTCGGAGGCCGATACCATCGAAAAAGTGGTGGGCGAAATAAGGGAATCTAAGATTTCTGAAAGAGGAGCCCGTATAGATGATAAGCGTTCCGAGGCAGCCATGGAAAAGCGAAAACAGCAGGGATACTTTTAAAACCTCATTACTCACTACTTATACTCAATACTCACTACTTAATACTCACTACTATATAATGGAAGTACTAAAAATAGCAACAGCAGGAAGCGTAGATGATGGGAAAAGCACCCTCATTGGTCGCTTGTTGTACGATACAAAATCCCTTACCGATGACAAGTTGGAAGCCATCGAAAAAACTAGTAAACAAAAAGGATACGATTATTTGGATTTCTCTTTGGTAACCGATGGTTTGGTTGCGGAAAGGGAGCAGGGAATTACCATAGATGTAGCACATATCTACTTTTCTACCCCTAATAAAAGTTATATCATCGCAGATACCCCTGGGCACGTGGAATATACCAGGAACATGGTTACTGGTGCTTCTACCTCACAGGCAGCCATTATTTTGATCGATGCCAGAAAAGGAGTGATAGAGCAAACCAATAGACACTTCTTTATCAATAACCTACTTAGGATTAAAGATGTGATCGTGGCAGTGAATAAAATGGATTTGGTCGATTTTTCGGAGGCGCGTTACCAAGAGATCAAATCGGATTTTGAAGAACTGATGGGAAAACGTGATTACCAGGATCAGAAGATTACCTTCATTCCAGTTAGCGCCCTAAAAGGGGATAATGTGGTAAATCGTTCCGAAAATATGACTTGGTATAAAGGACAGACCTTGTTAGAGCATTTTGAAGCCTTGGAAAAAGAGGATGTCTACAATGTGGGAACGCCTAGATTTCCTGTGCAATACGTAATTAGACCAAAGACAGAGGAGTTCCACGATTTTAGAGGGTTTGCAGGAAAGGTCTATGGAGGGGAATTGAGCGTAGGCGACGAAGTAGTAGTGCTGCCGTCTATGACCAAATCTAGAATTAAGGAGATTTATTTCTATGACAAGAAATATCAAACGGCCACTAGAAGGTCTTCCGTAACCATCACCTTAGAGGATGAGGTGAATGTAAGTAGAGGGGATATGTTGGTGAAGGTAGGCGATTTGCCTACGGTGAATAAAGAGTTTACCGCTACTATTTCTTGGATGGATTCCCAAAATTTGAACTTGGGTAATAAATATGTGCTTCAACACGGCGTTAACAAGGTATTGGCCAAAGTGGAAAACATCCATCACAAAATAGAACCAGATTATTCTGGCGTGGATGAGAGTGTTAATAGTTTAGCAATGAACGATATTGCTTTGGTAACCTTTAGGTTGAACAAGCCTATTTTTTACGATACGTTTAAGGAGCATCGGACCAATGGTTCCTTTATCCTGATAGACAATCAGACCAATAATACGGCCGGAGTAGGATTTATTGAGTAAAACTCCTTCCTAACTCCCCAACAACCAAGTTGTTGTCGCAATAATCTATTAAGACTATAGGACAACAGTATTAATAAGAGTGAAGTTATTTTTTTTGAATAGATAAATTAAGGATCATGCAAAGTTTTAGGACAGAATTGGAAAATCCGGTAGTTGAAAAGGACATTATAGACTTAGCCGATAAAATCCATGAATTTAATGGAGGTAAGCTAGACGAGGAGAAGTTCCGCAGTCTGCGTTTGGCTAGGGGGATTTATGGACAGCGACAGCCAGGGGTCCAAATGATAAGGATCAAATTACCCTATGGAAAAGTCACGTCCCAGCAGCTTAGGAGGATCTGTGAGGTTTCTGAGGAATATTCCACTGGCCGATTGCATATCACCACCCGTCAGGATATTCAAATTCACTATGTAGATATTAATCGGACCCCGGAATTATGGGCCCAGTTAGAAAGAGATGCCATTACAATCCGTGAAGCCTGTGGTAATACGGTACGTAATATTACCGCGAGTGAGACAGCGGGCATAGATGTAAACGAACCTTTTGATGTTTCTCCTTATGCCCATGCTTTATTCCAATATTTTTTAAGGAACCCTATTAGTCAGGAAATGGGGAGGAAGTTTAAGGTTTCTTTTTCAGCTTCGGATACAGACACCGGGCTCTCCTATATGCACGATCTTGGCTTCATTGCCAAAGTGAAGGATGGGGTAAAAGGATTTAAAGTGATGTTGGGGGGAGGATTGGGCTCCCAGCCTAGACTTGCCGATGAAATGTATTCCTTTTTGCCAGCTAACCAGATTGTTCCTCTAATGGAAGGAGTGGTGCGGGTTTTTGATCGCTATGGAGAACGAAAGAGTAGGGCCAAGGCCAGAATGAAATTCCTTATAAAGGATCTTGGTTTGGATGGGTTTAGGGAATTATTGGAGGAAGAGCAATTGGCAATTCCTTTTCAGACCTATGAAATTGATGCCGATTCCTATCCTGAAGTTACTGTTTCCCAATTGGAACCTCCTACGGTAGTTCTTGAAGACCAGCGCAATTTTGAACTTTGGAAGTCCACCAATTTGGTGCCTCAAAAGCAAGAGGGCTACGTGGCAATCGGGGTAAAGGTATTGTTGGGCGACTTTTATATTGATAAGGCAAGGCAGTTGGCAGATTTGGTAGAGAAGTACGCGGCAGGGGAAATTAGATTAACCCTGCGCCAAAACATCCTGATTCCCTATGTGCGAGAATCCCTAGTTCCCTTTTTCTATCAAGAATTGAAAAAACTTGGTTTTGCAGAGATTGGATACAATACGGCAGTAGATATCACAGCTTGTCCAGGAACAGATACCTGTAACCTTGGAATTGCAAGTAGTACGGGAATAGCCGATAAATTGGAAGAGGTAATAAAGGCAGAATACCCGCATTACGTCAATAACCCAGATGTGGTTATAAAAATAAGTGGATGTATGAACGCTTGTGGACAGCACAATATGGCCAATATCGGTTTCCAAGGGATGTCCGTTAGAACCAAGGATAAATTAGTGGCCCCAGCCCTACAGGTGTTGTTAGGTGGAGGAAACTTAGGCAATGGAAATGGGCGTTATGCAGATAAAGTGATAAAGATTCCAAGTAAACGCGGACCCGAGGCCCTGCGATCCATTTTGGACGATTACGATAAAAACGGGAATGGAAAGCCGTTTGTAGATTACTATGAAGAGAAGGGTCAAATGTATTTTTATGACTACTTAAAGCCCTTATCCGATGTGACAAACTTGGTTCCTTCAGATTTTATTGATTGGGGGAATTCCGAAAAATATGAGAAGGCCATTGGAGTGGGGGAATGTGCAGGAGTGGTTATCGATTTGGTGGCGACCCTTTTATTTGACAGTGAGGAGAAATTGGAAACCTCTAAACTAACCCTGGAAGAAGGAAAGTGGGCAGCTAGTATCTATCATTCCTATTCGTCCATGGTAAATACCGCAAAAGCGCTTTTAACCGCTGAAAAAACCAAAGTAAATACCCATATCGGTATTATCAGGGATTTTGACAAGCTTTTTGTGGAGACAGGGAAGTTTAAACTGGAAGAAGGATTTGAGAAATCTGTTCTTCAATTGAAAGAAAATGCGCCCACAGAGGCTTTTGCTAAATCGTATTTGAAAAAAGCTGAAGATTTTCTGAGCGCAGTAGAAACGTATAGACAATTGGAACTGGCAACAACCTAAGAGCATGAGAAGTAACAATAAAAAATTGGAAGCGGTAAACGCCCCATTCCACCCCAAAACCAAGGTGGTTGGAAAGCTAACGGTAATTGGGGCAGGTCCTGGAGATGTAGAGCTCATTACGCTTAAGGCCGTCAATGTGCTTAAGACCGCCAATGTGGTGCTCTATGACGCCCTAGTGGATACTTCCTTATTGGAATACGCCCCTCATGCCGAACATATTTTTGTGGGTAAGAGAAAGGGATGCTATGCCTACCAACAAGATCAAATTAACGACCTTATTGTAAGTAGGGGCTTAACACACGGCCATGTAGTGCGACTAAAAGGGGGAGATCCCTTTGTTTTTGGAAGAGGTGCCGAAGAAATGGAATACGCGGCAAGTAAAGGTTTAAAGGTTGCTATGGTTCCAGGAATCTCTTCCTCCTTGGCCGTACCGGCTTCCCAACACATTCCAGTGACCAAGAGAGGGGTCTCGGAAAGTTTCTGGGTTATCACCGGAACCACTAAGGATCATAAACTATCTTCCGATGTAGCCCTGGCTGCTAAGTCGAGCGCCACCGTGGTAATTCTAATGGGGATGAGCAAACTTTCGGAAATAGTGGAATTGTTTTCCAAAGAAGGTAAAGGAGAGCTCCCCATCGCCATCATCCAAAATGGAACCTGTAAAAATGAAAAGATAGGGATTGGAACTATAGGCACTATCCAAGAGGTAGTGGCAGAAAAGGAATTGAGCAATCCCGCGATCATTCTTATAGGCGAGGTGGTAAACCATCGTTCTCAGGTGAAGGAGCATATCCAAAATATTATAAGCAATTCCCAACATCAACAGGCCTTTTCGCAAGAAGAGGTGATTATATAACCAGATATAAAAGAAGGAGCATGATTAAAACAGATATTCTAATAATAGGAGCCGGACCAACAGGACTATTCACCGTTTTTGAAGCGGGATTGTTAAAACTAAAAACGCATCTTATAGACGCATTGCCCCAACCAGGAGGACAGTGTTCAGAAATATACCCGAAGAAACCAATTTATGATATCCCTGCATTTCCCGAAATCTTGGCAGGTGATCTGGTTAAAAATCTAATGCAGCAAATTGAGCCTTTTGAGCCAGGGTTTACCCTTGCAGAACGGGCAGAGACCTTGGAGAAATTAGAAGATGGTAGCTTTATTGTTACCACCAATAAAGGGACCAAGCACCATGCACCGGTAGTGGTTATTGCCGGAGGATTGGGATCCTTTGAGCCTAGAAAGCCCTTGATTCCCAATTTGGTGGACTTTGAAGATAAAGGGGTAGCATATATGATTAAGGACCCAGAAGTATATCGGGATAAGAAAGTAGTGATTTCCGGAGGGGGGGATTCTGCCTTGGATTGGGCTATTTTCTTAGCGGATGTTGCTTCGGAAGTTTCCTTGGTGCATAGGCGAAACGAATTTAGGGGGGCATTGGATTCGGTACAAAAAGCCTCCGAGTTGGCCGCAGCAGGCAAAATAAAATTGTTTACGGAAGCTGAGGTGGCCCGCCTATACGGGGACGAGCATTTAGAGGCAGTAGTGATAAAACACAACAAGGAGGGGAAAGGTGAAACCTATGTGGAGACCGATTACTTTATTCCCTTGTTCGGATTATCCCCTAAACTAGGACCAATTGGCAATTGGGGATTAGAGATAGAAAAGAATGCCATTAAGGTGAATAATGCCTATGACTATCAGACCAATATTCCAGGGGTATATGCCATTGGGGATGTAAATACCTACCCTGGTAAACTTAAGTTGATTCTATCTGGATTTCACGAAGCGGCCGTAATGTGCCAAAGTGCCTATCAACTAATTAACCCTGGAAAGCGTTATGTGATGAAATATACTACCGTAGGGGGAGTAACAGGCTTTGACGGAAGTAAGAAGGAAGCCAAAAAAGAAGTGGTGCAGAGTATCATGGCCTAGGGGTAGATCGCCCAAAGCGCAGTCAGGCCTTAAAATGTTCCCTATTCTGAAGGAATGTTTATGGATGGCTGCTATTATAATTATGAATTTGAATTGGCTGAAAAATACCTGTTGGAGTAAAAAAATCCAACAGGTATTTGTGCTTTTGGAGAACGCCCCTCAGGTCAAAAAAATCAGGGCATTCCTTGCTTTTGCAGTTAGTGTTGCGTTACTTTGCACTTTGTTCATTATCAATTTGAATACGTTATCAAGAAAGGCGGAGGGACTAGACCCAATGAAGCCTTAGCAACCCTTTGTCTCTTTCCCAATCTTATAGGAAGTATAAAGAAGGTGCTACGTTCTAATCCGTACGTAAAACAGCAGTATTGTTTTAAAATTCGGAATAGATAACAGAAAGAAAGGCCCTAGCCCCAATAGCTCCCTCACTTGATTACGAAATACTTAAATGCAATGGTTAAACACGGTATAATCCGGGTGTGTAGACCGTTGAAGTAGAATTGATTATTTCTGGTACAACCAGAACTAGTATTTATTTAAAGGTGAAAGCCATTTGGGCTGATTTTATTTATAAAGGAGATGAAGAATATTCAGGAGATATTAAAAGAACGGATTATGGTGTTGGATGGTGCTATGGGTACCATGATACAGCGCCATAAGTTTACGGAGGAGGATTTTAGAGGAGAGCGTTTTAAGGATTGGCCCAGCCCATTGCAGGGGAACAATGACCTTTTATCTCTTACCCAGCCCGATACCATAGCGGATATTCACCGCCAGTATTTTGCGGCCGGGGCCGATATTGTGGAAACCAATACCTTTTCTAGTACCACTATCGGAATGGCAGATTATGGGATGCAAGAGTTGGTGTACGACCTTAATTATGAATCGGCCAAACTGGCAAAGGAGGTAGCTGCCGAGTTTAATGCGAAAGAACCGCATAAGCCAAGATTTGTGGCAGGGAGTATTGGACCTACTACCAAAACCGCAAGTATGTCTCCAGATGTAAATGACCCTGGCTTTAGGGCAATTTCCTTCGATCAGTTGCGAGCGGCCTATAAACAACAGGTGGAAGCCTTGTTAGACGGTGGCTGCGATATTTTATTGGTGGAAACTGTTTTTGATACCTTAAATGCCAAAGCAGCCTTGTTTGCCATAGAAGAAGTTAAGGAAGAACGGAATTTGGACGTCCCCATTATGGTCAGCGGTACCATTACCGATGCTTCTGGACGCACGCTCTCCGGACAAACGGCAGAAGCGTTTTTAATTTCTATAAGTCATATTCCCATGTTATCGGTGGGACTCAATTGTGCCTTGGGAGCCAGTCAGTTGGTGCCACACTTGGAAGTGCTATGCGCCAAATCCGAGCATGCCGTATCTGCCCACCCCAACGCAGGATTGCCTAATGCATTTGGAGAATACGATGAAACCCCAGAACAGATGGCTTCCCAGATAAAAGAATACGCCGAGAAGAAATTAGTGAATATTGTTGGTGGATGTTGTGGAACTACCCCAGAGCATATTAAGGCCATGGTAGACATAGTAAAGGATTACAGTCCTAGGCAAATACAAACGTTGATACCAATAAGTTAATGATACCCACCAAAAAGACTCTTCTTGAGGCTGGGCGGCGCATCGCCCCTTTTGTCCATAGAACACCGGTGTTCACCTCCCGATTGTTAAATGATATTTCCGGGGCGCAGCTGTTTTTTAAATGCGAGAACCTGCAGAAAATGGGAGCCTTTAAAATGAGGGGTGCCATTAATGCCATTCAGCAATTAACGGAGCAGGAGAGGAAAGCAGGGGTAGTGACCCATTCTTCCGGGAATTTCGGTCAGGCACTGGCCTTGGCAGCCAAGAACTTAGGGGTAACTGCCTATATAGTAATGCCAAGTAGTACCCCGGCAGTAAAAATTGAGGCCGTAAAATCCTATGGGGGGAAGGTGGTAATTTCCGAACCCACCTTGGCAGCCAGGGAACGGGAGGCTCAGAAAATAGTAGCTGAAAAAAAAGCGGTATTTATACACCCTTCTAACAACTTGAATGTGTTAGTAGGACAGGGTACCGCAGCCATGGAATTATTGGAAGATTATCCAGATCTAGAGTATATAATAACCCCAGTAGGGGGTGGCGGACTCATTGCTGGGACTGCGCTTGTTGCCCATTATTTTGGTAAGGAGTGTAGGGTAATTGGCGGGGAGCCCTTTGCGGTAGATGATGCCTATCGCTCCCTAAAAAGCGGGAAGATAGAGGTGAATACCACCACCAATACCATTGCAGACGGATTAAAAACGCATTTGGGAGATATTAACTTTCCCATTATTAAAGCCTTGGTTTCAGAGATTATACGGGTGGAGGAGCAAGAGATAAAACAGGCGATGAAATTAATCTGGGAACGGATGAAAATTGTCATAGAACCTTCCAGTGCTGTTCCCTTTGCCGCATTGCTGCGGGAAAAGGAAGAGTTTAAAAATAAACGAATTGGCATTATCCTCTCTGGGGGAAATGTGGATTTATCAAATATATCATTTTAAGATCGGTAAAAACGATCTATAAAAATCATTATAAAAATATACATGGGCTATACTGAGCAGAAAAATGGGGATAGGTATTTAAAGCTCTCTGGATTGGAGCCGTTGGTGGTTACTCCAGAAAGTAATTTTGTGAACGTAGGCGAACGTACCAATGTGGCTGGTTCCAAAAGATTTCTCAGGTTAATTAAGGAAGAGAAATTTGAGGAGGCCTTGGATATTGCCCGAGAACAGGTAGAGGCAGGAGCGCAGATCTTGGACGTAAATATGGACGATGGTCTCTTGGATGGAGTAAAGGCCATGGTGCAGTTTTTAAACTTGATTGTTTCCGAACCTGATATTGCTAGGGTCCCTATTATGATTGATAGTTCTAAATGGGAGATTATAGAAGCTGGACTCCAAGTGGTACAAGGGAAATGTGTGGTGAACTCCATCAGTCTTAAAGAAGGCGAGGAAGAGTTTATTGAACACGCTAAATTAATTAG
>NZ_VVIN01000040.1:0-33054 GCF_008711145.1 Arenibacter lacus | reverse complement strand
AATCCCGAAGGGATTTTGTATCGAGAACCTTTGTTTGAAGGGCTTTTCTTTTGCTTCCGATCTTTTAGGTGGTCAACCTATATCAGGGACGTACACAATTGTTTATTGTTAATTGAATAAAACTGATTACGGATCAATCTCAAAATCTGGGTCTAGGAGTAATTAACTGATACCACTCTTGAGACTTTAAAGGATGAAATTTTCTCGCTAAGTATTCCTTATCTGCAGAGGACCGAGAAGTAAATGCAACGATTTGCATTTATAACGAGGGGCCAGTTGGTGCGTTGGCCTTGGCTACGGCTGGCTCCTTAAAGGTTGGCACAAAATATTGGTACGAGTTTTTAACTAGGTTCTAGAAGAACTTCACTTTAGCAAGTAGCATTTTAACACCTTAGGCCATCGCTACAGCTGGCTCCTCTTTCCAAAGGTACACTGGACCTTTGTCTCTCGGCCCTGGACAAGCAAAGAAAATGAAAGAAAGCCTAATTGAAATTAATAGTGTAAATGAATTGGGTCATAAGAAATATTCCTTCTCAAAATGATTGTGCTCTAGTGAAATACAAATCAAATGATATCCCATGTTTAACAACCACTTGAAAAATTCTTTAAAAACCAAGAAACCGGACTTGATCCCTGATTACCCACGACTGGCTACTGTTTACTGAACCCTCTCACTACTAGCAATAAAAAAGCCCGTCATCTCCTAAAAAATGACGGGCTTTATTTTTGCATCCCTACTTCCTCCAAGGCATATACCAAGGAGCTTTTGTCTCAGCTTCTTCATGGTAGCCGTAACCATAGCCGTAGTTATAGGTATACCCATAGCCTCTACGGCGTTTGATGCCTACTTCGTTGAGCAGGTAGCCCATATTCTTCAGCTTTTTGGTTTTGTTTAGCTCTTTGGAGAATTCCAATAGGCGCTTGTCCGTAAAGCCAGAACGGGTTACATAAAGGGTAAGGTCCGCAGCTTGGGAGATGATTAAGGTATCTGTTACCAGCATAGTAGGAGCGGTATCTACAATTACATAATCGTACTCTGGTTTGGCAGCATCAATAAACTTCTCAAAACCACCGCCCGATAATAATTGGGGGGCATTGGGAGGGATGCTACCACTAAAGACCACGTTGTGGCTGTCCATGCCCTTATAACCTTTGTTCACACATTTCTTCCAATCCATTGTTGGGTCGTAAAGGTAATCCGTGAGTCCCAAGGAGTTTTTAGATACCTCAAATTCTTTGTGAATATTGGGATTCCTTAGGTCGGCCCCTACCAATAATACTTTTTTGCCCAAACTGGCTAATGCCAGGGAAAGGTTAAAGGCTACCAAAGATTTCCCTTCGTTCTTAACGGTAGAGGTCACATAAATCACCTGTCCGTCTCCTTTTTCCTTTTTAGGGAGCATATAGTTGATATTCGTACTTAAGATACGGAAGGATTCTGCTAACACAGACCTGTCATTGGCCTCCATAAAGGTTTTGTTGCCTTCCAATAAGGGGATTTCTGCCAATACGGGAATTTCCGGGTTAGCACGTTCTAGGTCCGTACGTTCATGAACCTTAGTATCCAGTGTAAAGCGAATATACAGGACGCCAAAGGGTAGCAAAAGTCCCATTAATAGCGCACCTGCCATGATAATCATCTTCTTAGGTGCTACGGGAATATTGGAGGTAAGCGCATAGTCTACCACCTTTAAAGATGGAGCGGTAACTGCCAGACTAATGGCGGCTTCTTCTCTTTTCTGTAAGAGTAGTAAGAAGAGATTCTCCTTAATGCTTTGTTGTCGTTCAATGGCGCGTAACAACTGCTCTTTTTCCGGAAGTTGAGAAAAGGAGGTGCCAGTTAGTCGTTGTTCCTGCTGCAATTGCGCCATGGACACATTTAACTGCTGTTGGTAAGCAGAAACAGTCTGTAGTATATTTTGCTTGGTACGCTGTAACTGACTGTTGATTACCAGTAGGGTAGGGTTGTTCTCCCCAGCACTGGCCACCATCTTATCGCGTTCTAATACCAATTGGTTATAGTCGCTCACCAAAGAATTGATACCTGAGTTTTCCAAGCCAATATCGGCAGGGAGTAGGCTATAAGCCCCCTCTTGGGCTAGCGTTTCTTTTAGTAGCTTAGAGAGTGCTATTTGCGTCTCTAATCTAAAGGCTTCTTCCTCGGTGGCCGACTTCTTCTGGAGGGTAATCCCAGCATCTGCTTCTATATACGAGAGGTTGTTCTCTTGTTTAAAGGATTTTTTATCCCCTTCTATAGAATCCAACTCCTGAGTAAGGAAAATAAACCGGTCATCAATAAAGTCCAGCGTACGTTTAGATACCAATTGGCGGTCCAATATCCCGTCCTGGTTAAATTTATCAATGATGGTATTTAGAATCGTCTCAGAGCGAGGGACACTTTCCCCCACCAAGGAGAGGGAAATAACATCACTGTTCTTATTGGTGGATTGTACCTGCAAGTTTTTAATTAGCCCCATGGTAGCAGCTTTTACCGAAGCAATGGATATTTTGTAATTGGTGTCCTCTTTAAGGGAACCTATGTAATTATCTGAAACCTGAATAGTAAAAGGAAGTGAGGCATCCGTAGCGGGGGTAGATTGTAACGGGAGGGAGAAGTTTTGTTTGTTCTCATCCGTTACCTCTATCGTATTCCCATTTAACCGTATACGGTACTCCAAGGGTTTAGAAATGGTGTCAACGGGAGTCTTGGTGTTAATAGAGAAGGGGGTGTTCCATACCTGTGTGGATTGTAGCCCTTTTACTGCATAGTGGTTAACATTAAGTTGTAACTCCTCTACCACCTGTTCTAGAAGTCGGTACGACTTTAAAACCTCAATCTCGTTATCCAGATTCACCTGGGACCTTCCGCTTAGGAGGGACATGGCATCGGTAGCGATGTTCATTTCCTTGGACTCGTCTATGATCCGTATTTTGGCGGTAGATTGGTAGGTAGGGGTGGTATATTTTAGGTAAAAGAAGGCTAGTAATATTGCTAATACTACCGTTCCAAGAAACCAGGGCCAATAAGCTAGGTACTTTAAAAGCTCTTCTTTTAGGTGAAAGGATTCTTCCTCCTCAAATTCATCTACTAGGTATGGGGATTCTTTCATGGCTTAGCGGGTAATTACAATAATTGAGGATAAGATTATAGATGCAACCGATAACAAGGTTCCAGTGTTACCAATAAATCCGGCACTTTTTACTTTAGGGGCATTGGGGTTTACGACAATAAAATCGTTGGGTTTAATATAATAATAGGGGCTATTAAACCAATCGGAGGAAGTTAAGTCTATTTGGGTTACGGTACGCATCCCGTTTTCCTCGCGGATCAGCAAAACATCATTCCGCTTGCCATTAATAGTTAAATCCCCCGCATATCCTAAGGCTTGGGGTAGACTTATTTGTTGCTCAGTAAAACTATAGGTTCCAGGACTTCTTACTTCTCCTAATACCGTAACCTTGGCATTTAATAGTCGAACGTTTACAGTAGGTTTTATAAGGTGACCGCCATCTTCTAACACCTGCTGCAATTCTCTTTCCAACTGGGAAGTGGTTTTGTCGGCTACTTCTAAAGTACCGAGAACAGGGAAAACAATAGTACCTTCTGTGGTGACTAAATATCCCTGTAATTTTAAGAGTTCAATATTATTAAAAGAAGTGGTATTGGAAGGTTGTTGCTTGTTATAGGGCAAAGCTGTTTCTGGCACCAAAGCCCCTACCGTAATATTCAGGATATCATTCGGTTGAATTTTTGGAGTTTCGTAGGTGATGTTCTGTGGCCCACGGGTATTGGCATCCTGGAAATAGAGGATTTCTTTTTTAGTGGCGCAAGATTGCAGGACTAGGACCAATAGTCCTAGTAGGGTTAACTGTTTTTTCATTGTTCTTGTGTTGGCAGTAGGATGGGGATAGGTCCTACAAAAAAATTAATCGGCAAATTTACGGGTTTTGTTGGGATGTTCCAATCTTTACGGAGTATAATTGGGATAGAGGTTAATTTGAAGATTTGCAAATTTGTCAATTTGGTTATGAAATAAATTAATGTAGCAATGTATCAATTCATTAATGGAGTAATGCTTCAGATTCCTCCCTTCGTTAGGTTCCACACTACGTTGCACTAGGTTTCGGAAGGCAAAACCCGATCAATTGCCATTCCGACAATCAGCGGTATTAAAACGACCGCCTTGGAAGCCCTTTAAACCACTTATAAACCACCTCACTATCTGGATTAAGTATTACCCAGGCGGTAGTAAAAATTATTTTAACATCTGTAACAAATGATTCATTGGCCTTATACCATAATTCTACTTCTCCTTTAAAAGGATAAATGGAATTTTTATAGAATTCCCAGGTGTCTTCTCCTCTTTCACTTACCTCGGTAATCAAGGTTTCTTCATCCCTAAAGATGATGGAGCCAATTCCGGTAAGACCGGGTTTAACATTATAAATTACGTCTTGAATTTCGGGAGGATAGGCATCAAAGCTTTTTTGCATAACCGGTCTAGGTCCAACCACACTCATATCGCCTTTAAATATATTGATTAATTGAGGTAATTCATTAATCTTGCTGGTCCTTAAAAATCCACCCATTGGGGTTATTCTAGGATCTTTTTTGGTGGTCATGATACCCCCAGCCATGTTGGGGCTGTCTTTTAGCATAGTAGCAAACTTCCAGATTAAGAATGGCTTATTTTTATAGCCCACACGCTCCTGCTTATACCAAATGTATCCCTCGCCAGTCAATTTAAGTCCAATCATAATTGGGATTAATAAGGGTGCGAGTATCAATAGTGCTATTCCAGAGGCTAGAATATCGCAGAGTCTTTTAAATAGCTTGTACATGTTTTTGTTTGATTAATTTTATTTAATGGTTAGTAATTGTAATATTTTCAAGGATTTCATTTGCAACACGGATTGAAGAATTCTGGGACTCAATAATTCAACTAATTATTAATTAGGATATGCGTTGTTGGAAAACGAATTAGGTTCGATAATTGTAGGTTCTGTGTATTTCTCGTGCATAATCTTTTGTTTATTGGTCACAAAGTAGCTTCTTTACTTAACTGAAGACATTATTCTTTGTTTTGTATGTTTTTTCATTTCTTTTGCTCGCCCAAAAGAAACGAAACAAAGAAAAAGGCGCCTTAACCAATAAATTTTTTCGACACCGAGGTCGAAAAACCGTGTTCGAAACTCCGCGTCGTCCCTAAGGGGACTCCTGTTTTCGGAGCTTTCGTACACTATTTTGCGATTAAGGATTTTGGCTGCGCCTGCTTTTACCTGGACATAAGGCATGTTTTTTAAATAAGCTATTTGGCTTATAAAAAATTTATTTCGGCTAGGAGTCTTCGATTTATCTTGAAATTACCTCCTTCTAGCTTTTTCGGAGCCAGCTGGACCTGTAGCCTTCCCTAAATCAATTTTTGAATATTAAAAATCCTTGATTTTTATTTGAATTCTTGAATCCTTCAAACCTATATTTTCAATCAATTACACCTATTTAAAGATTGAATACTTCAAATTAATAAGCCTTATTCCTTGAATTCTTGAATCTTAAGAACAAAAAACCACCAACAGTCCAACCTGTTCCATCAGTTCTTTCAACATTCAGGAAACCACCAACACCACTCTACATTTTTTGATCTAAACTCTTTCCAGTTTCAATATGTTCAAAATCTGGGATATGTTTTTTAAGTAGATCTACAATAGCAGTTTTGTCGTAATCCCCAGAATCCATTAGGGATTGTAATTGGTTTATGGTGGTGGTGATTTCTTCTTGTGACAACTTGCGAGCGTTTTTAATAACACCTAAACTATCGTAGGTTTCTTGATCTACGACATCCTTCTCCGTATAGAATTCCTCGTATAATTTTTCGCCGGAAGTATCGGTGTCAAAAAAGTAGACTGGGTAGGGATCTGCTTCCGAAAGGGTCAGTGCTTTTTGTTTGGCTTCCTCTTCGGAGGTGCACTCTAGAATAGGTCGATTAGATGCCTTGAAAAAATCGATGGTAATGTCTTTAAAATAAGCCATTTCTTCAGCAGCTAATTTAGGGAAAAAGATTTCACCAGAATTCCCGAGCATACAGGCTAACATACAAATCTGACCACTCTCTTCCGGGGATACAAAAAAACGTTGCACATCGGAAGGGCAGGAGATAGGCTGATTTTGGAACAGGCGCTCTATATACCCAGCTAAGAGTGATCCATTAGAAAACGCCACATTGGCAAAACGGGCGGTGGTAATCTGTAGGTCCTTACTATAGGCCATAATGACTTCCTCCATTAATTTTTTACTGGCTCCCATCACGTTTACCGGATTGGCTGCCTTGTCTGTTGATACACAGAAGAAATGCTCAGGTTTATTTTCTACTAATAAATCTAAAAACTCCTTGGCCTTAAAAACGTTGTTGTCTATCATGGCTTCAATGGAATACTTATCCTTTTCGCTGCGCACGTGTTTATGGGCAGCAAAATTAGCTACGATATTGAACGGCCCTTCTGTCAAGAACATTTTCTTGAACACGGGATCCCCAAAACTCATGGGGTAGGTCCTATAGTCTTCCGGAACGAACATATTGGCATCGGAGCGTAACTGACGAGTTAGTTCCGTTAGTCCATTTTCATTGGTATCCACCACATATAGCTTTCCAGGCTTAAACTTTAATATGGCTCGGATATAGGAGGAACCAATAGTGCCTGCGCCTCCAATGACCAATACGGATTTACCAGCTATTTTATTGCTTAGTTGTTCTTTTTTATTCTCAATATCACTTTGGAAAAGGCTTTCTGATCTTTTAGTGATGTAGGTGTTTATGAAATGGGGTATGTCTATTAAATTCATTTTAGATTTTTATTTGGTAAATATTTTGTGATTGGGGAGGTCATTAAATAAACGGTATACAATTTTGCTTTTAGGAAACACAACTACGTAGGCTGTAGTATAGACTATAAGAAAATCTGTCAGTAATCCTCGATTTTTGGAATACCAACTTTCCAGTTCTCCTTTAAAGGGGGCAATATCTTCTTTATAGAACGTCAAAGCATCTTTCTTTGACTCTCTTATAAAACCTTCTTCGTCCCTAAAAATAATAGAGCCTATACCAGATAATCCAGGTTTTAAATCCTTAATCAAATTCTGAACACCTTCACTGTAATAGGCATAGTTTTTAAATGTAATAGGTCTTGGCCCCACAACACTCATATCACCTTTTAAAATATTGATGAATTGTGGGAATTCGTTTAGTTTGGTTTTCCTAAGATATTTACCAACCTTTAATACACGTGGATCATCTCCGGTCGTTATATCTCCTCCCGGCAAGTTGGCACTATCCTCCAGCATAGTTGCAAATTTTATCAAGCCGAACGGCTTCATGTCTCTTCCAACTCTTTGTTGAATATAAAATACTTTACCTTCCCCAGTAAGCTTTAGGAGAACCATAACTGGTAAAAAAACAGGTAAAACAACAATTAGTACCATTGAGGAGAATATGATATCAAATACTCTCTTAAGAAATAAATACATTGATTCTTTAAATTTCTATGTTAGACTTGGATGGAATTAATACTTTTTTGGAAATCGCTACATTTGGCCCCAATCTTGAATCTTTACCAATTTCTGCGCCTCCCGTTATACGTACCCCTGGCATCACAACACAATTCTCCCGTAAAATGGAATCGTGATGAATACTGACATTGGAATTAATGAAACAATAATCTTCAATAGTGATATCAGTTGTTAAGATTGAGGACTCTCCGATGTAACAACCCTTACCTATTTGTATGGAGTCTTTGTCATAAATAGAGGCCTTAGGATGAATAAAAGTTGGGAAATTTATATTTTCCATGTTTTTAAATTCATCAATGATCTTTCTCCTAATGGCGGCCTTCCCTACTGCAATGATAACATCTGTACTAATTGCTAAGTTTCGTATATATTCATTATCACCAACTGTTTTAACGTCCTTAACATTACCACTTGTGTTATCGATGAAACCCACGTCGGTATACTTTGATATGTAGTTGGTATGTCTTAGGGTGGCCAATACCTCCCGCCCAAGACCTCCTGAACCAATTATTAAAAGATGCTTATGCTTCAATGATTTATTTCTTCTTCTGAATTGTTTTTCAGGATTATATACTATTAATTCTATTTATATTGACAATGTAGAACGGATAAAAGAACTTCGTATCTACACACGCCTAACATTGTTAGGGTTAGTCACCTAGGTATTTAGGCTTTCTATTACACATCACAAAAAACTCGATTTCAATTAACCGATGCATGTCGTCTATAATCGACGCCTCCAAAGTATTGGACCGTATACCATATAAGAATGATTATTTTATTTAAAACTTTTAATGGTTTTTAGTAGGCCTTCTTCAGCTGTCAAGGGTAGCATTTCTATACCAAGAGCATTTTTGATTTTTTCATTTGAAACAACATATGATTCGGTAAGTTTTTTTAAACGCTCGGAGTTTAAGGGTAAGGGCAATATATCGCCTATTTTAACCATATTATTTATTAAACCAGTAGGTAGCTTCCATAACCTGGGCTTCTTCTCTAACACTTTTGAGATGATACTCACTAATGTATTGGTAGATATTGTATTGTCGTCTGCGAAGTTATAAACTCCCGAACTCAAGTTCTGCTGGCTCAACATTTCCTCAATGAGATAACATAAATTATCGATACTTAAAAAGGAACGCTCATTATGGTAAGCAGCAAGAGGCCATGGGATTCCTTTTTTCACTACCTTATAAAGTAAATTTAAGTTCCCTTTATTTCCAGGACCATGAATCATAGAAGGCCGAATGATAAATAATCGCTTACCTTCTGGGAGTGCCTGTTTTAATAAATACTGTTCCGCCTCGTATTTAGATTGCCCGTAAGGAGTTAAGGGGTTTGCAACAACCTCCTCTTTTAACACCCCTTCCACTGTATCTGCCACAGATTTAACCGAAGAGAAGAAGAAGAAATCTCTTGTAGATGACAGCAGGAACGCATTAAAAACGTCGATGGTTAGATCTCTGTTGACTTTAAAGTATTCTTGCTCACCGGAGGTATTGGAAGTGTCATGTGCTTTACCTGCGAGGTGGATTATTGCATCTGTTGGTTTAACGCAAGCTTCTTTCCAATCCTCAGTACGCAAAGAAAGCTTGTGAACTTTATGTTGATTAGCTTCTAAGTAAGTACTGATATTTTGACCTACAAAACCTGATGCGCCGGTAATAGATATCTCCATGTTTTTTTTACTTTCTTATCGATTCATGATTATTAAGTAAGTATCTAATCACATTTTAAGCACGGAATGAAAGTCCACCCCTATTCTCATCTTAATTGGAAATTAATAACTTGGACTAAATAACTATTTGTTAGTTTGTATCTTTTGTTACTTTGGAAAACTGAAAGAACCTGCTTGTTTAAATTTTTAAGTCTATTGTTCTCACAGTGTTCCAATCTGTCAGTAAGTCTGCTTTTTCAACATCAATAAACTCAAAATCTTCAAGATATTGACTGAATTTAGAGAAGGATTTCTTTAATCCCACATAACCTTTAAACTTCCTTATTTTTTTTTGATTTGGAAAATCTGGTTGGTCTGGATCAAAATCTCTAGGATGAAAATAAGTCATCAAATAGGGCGTTTCCTTGCTCCATTTTTTTATTAACCAGTAAGGAAAAAGCCTAAAATAACCACCACCAGAAAAAACCAAGTTCTTTCCAAGTACTTCTTTAAAGTTCATAGGAAACTCTTTTATATCCCCACTAGGAAGTCTAAACAATGCTGGTCCAGTCATGCCATATTCAGGGTACCCTCCATAATCGTGGTTGGCAGGAAAGATTGAGCAATCATACTTGAACCCTAACTGTACAAGTGTGTCAAGTGCCCATAAATTATTTTTTGTAATTGAAAATCCTGGAGCGCGAAAGGCATTCACCTCTTTTCCAATAACATCTTCTAGCAGTTTTTTAGACTTATCTGTATCTTCTCTAAACTGCTCTTTTGTAAATCTAAATGAGAGTTGATGTTGATAGGAGTGACAACCAATATGATGGTTATGGTTGTCTATTCGCTTTATAATTTCAGGGTGTTTTTCTGCTAGCCAACCTAAACAGAAAAAAGTGGCCTTCAGATTGTCTTTTTCTAATCTATTTAAAATTCTATCTACACCTTCATAAATTCTAACTTCGTATTTGTCCCAGTTAAAATCCTCAGTCTCAAATTCTAGATTATACCAATCCTCTATGTCGAATGTTAATATATTCATATCCTTTATTGATTCATTCCTTTTTTACTTTTCCTAAATCTCGGATCTAATTGTTTAAATAATCCCGATAACGTTCCAAATAATAAAGGTTTAATATCTTCTAAACTTCCTTCTTGTAAATAATGATTTGAGGAAAAGAATCCTTTAAACCAAGATGGTTTAACTTTCAACCTTTCTGAAGATGAATAAAACCATAAAAGATCTAGTCCCAAATATCTAAGATAAGATCCGGGATTGTATTCAAACTTTGTAACAGGTTGTCCAAGAGAGTCTTCAACAAGATTCTTAATGAAATCAACTCCAGCTATATAAGAAGACTTTATGGCGCCTTGTATCCTTGGGTTCAATTCCATAATCTTTATCTCTCCACTTCTCGGGTCTTCAATTAAATCATAATGAGCATATCCGTTCCAATTAAGTGCTTTAGAAGCCTTGTAGCATATTTCAACCAATTCATCACTTTTAACTGATTTGTTAAAACAACTACTTCCTCCTTTTATTGGATAGTACCTCATTTTTTCAATTAGTGTCGAATTAATCAATTCTCCATCCTTCATATAAATACCTACTAAGTATTGCCTCCCTCCAGCTGGAATAAATTCTTGAATATGTGCATCCCCAAATTTTGATATAACATTTGGAAGTTCTATTTCTAATTCTGCTAATGAATTAACAACTGCAAAGCCACGTGCACCATAGGTAATGTTAGGTTTTATTATTGCAGGAAATATTATTTCTGATTTTATTATTTCAAATTCATCTACATGGAAAGTCTTAGGGTGGGGTATATTATTTTCATTACAAAACCTCATGAATTTATTTTTATCAAATCCTGTAATAAAAATGTCAAATGCTGGTATAACAAATCTAATTTTTTCAATAAGTGTATCCTTATGTTTACTTAAATACTGAGCTGAAAAGTCGAACATAGGAATAACAACGTCTAAAGTATTGCTTTCTAAATAGCTATTAAAGAAACTATGGAATTCGTTTTCGTTGTTTTCTACAGAAGGAGCAAGAACTTTTTCGTCAGCATATTTTGTGTAATACCCATAGGAGTTTTTAGATTCATAAAAAAGAATCACTTTATAACCTAACTTCTTTATACTTTTAGCTGCATTAATTGCTTGAATTGTATGCCCTTCTAATATACCAATTCTCATAAATTATTTTCTGTATTTTATTAACTTAGCAGGAACGCCTCCTACTATTGCGTATTCTGGCACATCTTTATTTACAACTGCATTTGATGCAACAACAGCGCCTTTTGAAATTTTCACACCCTTTAATATCACAACACCAGCGCCAATCCATACATCGTCTTCAATAATAATATCTCCGTCAATATAATTTTGATCAATCATAGGGACATCATTTTTCATCATGCCATGATTAAAAGAAAACATCATAACATTTGGTCCCGTCATTACATTATCACCAATAATAATTTTACCATTTTCCTTACCTGCTTGCAAAACATTATTATGGTTAATTAGACAGTTATTACCAATAGATATCCTTTCTCCTTGCCTGAAAATTGCAGTAGAGTGAATCTTGTTATTCTTACCTTTAGTAACTTTCTGCTTGCCAACAACATTGTTGACTATGTAAAAGGCTATATGCTTCAACATATGTATTAAACATGCTAGTGTAATAATTGACTTAAAAATCTCCCATACGTATTTTATTTTTGAAGGACGATTGTATTCCACGAACTCTACTTTCTTGGCCATATTTAATTAATTATTGACTCTAAATCATCAATACATTTATTTTTTGTAAAGTTAGACAAGTAATATTTGCGACCATTACATCCTTTAGAAGCAAATTTTTCTTTATTACTTGTGATTACTTCTCTTATAAACTCTTCCATGACATCTAAATTATCATCATCTATTGCAAACCCACAATTCGATTCTTCTACCAACTCTTTTACACCTCTACCTGCCATTGCCAATACTGGTTTTCCCGATGACATATATGACTGCATTCTTAGTGGTATTGTTGCATGTAAATGTTCTTTATTGTTTAAAAGAGTTAATAACATTGCGTCTGATTTTTCATAAAAACTTGCCATATATTCAAAAGGGAATCTTCCTAAAACATAAACACTCTTCTCTAGACTATTTTTGTTGACAAATTGTTCTAACCATTTCTTTCTACTACCATCACCAATGAATATCCATTTTAATTGCTTTAAATCAGTTAGTCTTAATGCTAATTCCATAACTGTATCTAGCTTTTGAGTTTGGCCTAAATTGCCAGCCATCACAATTTTATACCCATCAGGTAATTTGGGGACTTCAAGTTTGGGCATTTTAGTAATGTCTTCGATCCAATTTGGAAAGTATATTATATTATCTTTAGGACCAATGTATCCTTCTATTAAAGATCTAAATCCACGTGAACTAATTAATATTTTATATGAGTTTAGATAAACAGTATTAGATACTTTTGTTATGATTTTTTTAGCTATAGAAGAGTTTAAATTATAATAAGCAACACTTGGCCATACATCTAGGACCCATAAATATATTGGGTACCCTCGTAATTTACTTATTACAATTGCTGGTAGTGCTTGGGTAATAGGCGATGTTTGAAAAACAATAATAGAATCATATTTCCTTTTAAATAGTACAAAAAACAGAGCCCAAGTGGATGCAAAGAAAGCATACGTTAAGTAATTAAGTGATAGGCCTAAGCCAGATGCTTTTCTTCCTCTAGGAGTTTGAAATGCTCTATAGACTTTAACTCCATTAATTCTTTGTATTCTTTTTCTAAATGGGCCATATCCATTATAATATCTACCTTCTGGATAATTAGGGATACTTGTTAATACATCAACTTGATATCCTCTCTTAACCAATTCGAAAGCGATGTCATTACTTTTAAAATTTTCTGGATAAAAATATTGTGTTACTAATAGAACTCTTAAATTTCTTGACTCCATACTGTTCTTTTAACATAATCCGTATAAGAAATTATAATCCGAACCACTTTTTCTGACACATTAGGCATACTGTAATCACCTACCTCTCTAAAATTACGAGTAGCTCCAACTTCTTGGTGTAATACTTGTATTAGTCCCTGCATAATACGTTCTGTTTCCAAACCTACCATCATTACAGATGCTTCTTCCATCGCTTCGGGGCGTTCGTGTGCATCACGGATATTAAGAGCTCTAAAGTTTAATATGGAAGACTCTTCACTGATAGTACCAGAATCTGATAATACAGCATATGAATGTTTCTGCAAGGCATTGTAATCATGAAATCCTAAAGGTTTCAGAAACTGAATGTTTTTATGCGTTTCCATCTGCTTCTTCTCTATCATATTTCTTGTACGAGGGTGTGTAGAAACAATTACAGGATAGTTATACTGTTCAGCAATTAGATTTAAACTGTTTATTAAACCGGTAAAGTTTTTCTCAGAATTTATATTCTCTTCCCTATGTGCGGAAACCACAAAGTATTTTCCTTCTTCTAAATTGAGCTTAGACAACACTTCGGAAGATTCTATTTCTGGTAAGTAATGATTTAACACTTCAAACATCGGTGAGCCAGTTTTTATAATCCGATCAGCAGAAAGGCCCTCACGTAATAAATATTCCCGAGCAATAGAACTATATGTTAGATTGATATCACTGATATGGTCTACAATCTTTCTATTAGTTTCTTCTGGTACTCTTTGGTCAAAACATCTATTACCAGCTTCCATATGAAAGATTGGAATCTGTCGCTTCTTTGCTGCAATTGCACATAAGCAGGAATTGGTATCTCCTAGAACTAAAAAAGCATCGGGCTTAATTTCTTCTAATACCGGATCTATATTAATTAAGATTTGTCCAGCGGTTGTTGTAGCGTTAGTACCAGCAGCATTTAAAAAATGATCTGGTTTTCTAATTCCTAAATCTTCAAAAAAAACTTCATTTAATTCATAATCATAATTTTGACCAGTATGGACCAAAACATGATCTATTGCTTCTGAGGCATCTAAAGCACAGATTACTCTTGATAATCTGATTATTTCTGGACGTGTTCCAACAACTGTAACAACCTTCAACTTTTTCATTCTAATTTAATTATTATGTGGTAAAATAATTGGGCTCAAATCTAAGTTCATCTTTTACTTCACCTAGTAGATAGTCAGACATTGCCAACAATTTGGAGTTTTCTTCTAATGCTTGGATGCTACTTACATATCCACTGGGGACACATAAAACATCTAGATTTTCATTCTTTAAAATGAAAGTATAGACTTTTGTATGTCTATTAGGATTATCCTTATGATCTATTTGTATTAATTTTATTTCAAAACATCCTTGTATCGCAGAAAACCATCGTCTTTCAATGCTATGACCTTGCCAAGCTCTAATAAACTCTGTGTTTTTGTTTTCTATGGTGTAGATGCGCTTTATTTCAATTGCGTTAAAGTCATTATTAAATTGAATACTCCCACGAGTGTCGGAATGACTTCCACCATTTATTAGTTTTGGTTTCATTAAAATTATTCGTTTTAGATAAACATGCTAGACATTTCCAAAATACGTATCTGCATCTTCCGGATCGTAAGGCTCATTGATCCAAAAATTGGTATACAGAACATCATTACCTATATTTTTAATATTATGTGTATACCATATTGGCATATCTACATAAGATGGTTCATCTCCATCTAAATAGAAATCTAGTACTTCATCCGTTCCAATTTTTCTTAATTGAATCAACGCCTTTCCTTTTATTACTGCAAAGCGTTCAATCTTTCTCGTATGGTAATGATTACCTCTTGTTATCCCTGGTACTGTGGTAGAGAAGGATACTTGTCCTCCTACGCCCAGGCGTACAATTTCAACAAAAGAGCCTCTTGGGTCTGTATGTTGTTGAAATTTTACCGGAAAGTGATTGGCAACATCCATATAACACCTATAGGTATTAAACAGATTCAATTCAAAGTTGTTATTAATCTCAGGAATCTCTCCTTTATCTTGGTATTGTGATTTATAATTTTGTAATAGATGTAAGATTTCAGAAACTTTAGCCTCCGAGGTATGGGGCACCACATATTGTTCCTCGTTATTACGCTCACGGATTGCAGTTAATATTTCTTCGACCAATTCACCTACGTAGATCAATTTTAAATGTCCGTCAATTTGAATTTCAGGTGTCTCACCATTGGCTACCTGATGCGAAAAGGTCGCTACTACGCTGTTGTAATAGGGGTGACCAAAAGGCCCGAAAACATTGGGAATTATCAACCCCGTGAACTTTGCACCTGCTTCCTTTGCCCAATTGGCCAATGCTTGTCGTCCTTCTTTTTTAGATTTGCCATATAAGTTATCTCTTTCTTCTTGGGAAGAAGAGGACATAATTATATGAGCTTTACTGTTAGTCCGCTTTAAGGAATTTACTAATTTAGATACTAGACCTACGTTCGTTTTATAAATCACCTCTGGGTCCTCATGTCTGTTCATGGCAGCGAGGTGTACAATTACATCACATTGGGAAACAAATGTGTCTAAATTGGCCTCATTTTCAAAATAATCTTTTTGGAAATCCACCCGTTCAAATTCGTCCGGATATAATCCTAAAGTATTGTACAAATGGGATCCAACAAAACCGTTTTGGCCGGTAATGCCTATTTTTATCATATTGAAATCTAATTGTGGGGAAGAGGAGAATAAGCCTTTATCAATATATGGATGCCTATCTCCAAGTTACTTACTCTTTTTGTGCTACCGCAGCCTGTACTTCCGGTAATTTCATTACTAATTCTTTAACGCCTTCTACATTTAAACGTTCCGTATTATGGGAGTTGTAATCTTCAATTTCTGAAATACCTGCGTCCCCCTGAGAAAAGTATTGGGCATAATTAAGATCGCGGTTATCCGCGGGGATTCTATAAAAATCACCCATATCTTCAGCTTTTAGCATTTCTTCTCTTGTACAGAGTGTTTCATAGACTTTTTCTCCGTGACGTGTACCTATAATCTTTACTTCGTTGTCACTATTGCAAAGTTCTTTTAGGGCTTTGGCCAAATCATCAATGGTTGCCGCTGGTGCTTTATTTACAAATAAGTCACCAGGATTCCCATTCTCAAAAGCAAATAGCACTAATTCTACCGCATCTTCTAAAGACATTAGAAAACGAGTCATATTAGGATCAGTAATAGTGATAGGCGTATTTTCCTTAATTTGCTTTAAAAATAAAGGAATAACTGAACCTCTAGAGGCCATTACATTCCCATACCTAGTAAGACAAACCGTTGTTTTACTTAAGTTACGTGAGGCGGCTACTGCTACTTTTTCCATTAGGGCTTTGGAAATACCCATGGCGTTGATAGGGTAGGCTGCCTTATCTGTACTTAAACAAATCACCTTTTGTACCCCATTAGCCTCTGCCGCATCAATCACATTCTGCGTTCCAAATACATTAGTACGGGTAGCTTCTAATGGGAAGAATTCACAAGAGGGTACCTGCTTTAAGGCTGCGGCATGGAACACATAATCTACACCTCGCATAGCGCGTTCTACACTATCGTAATTACGCACATCACCAATATAAAATTTAAGTTTGTCATTTTTTAAAGCAGTACGCATATCGTCTTGCTTTTTCTCATCGCGACTAAATATACGGATCTCTTTAAAATGGTCGGTGTGTAAAAATTTATTTAATACTGCATTACCGAAGGAACCTGTGCCACCGGTTATTAAAAGTATTTTATTACCTATTGTCATATAAAAATTATTTATTTAATAATATCTTATCATAAAGTTCAAAATATTCCTCATATCTATCCTTCTTATTATATAATCTCACTGCTTTCTTTCTACAGTTCACTTTCCTATTTATTTTTGATGAATAGGGCTCTGATTTTAGCTCAGATATTATATTTCGTAGCAAAGTCATATCTCCTTGTTTAATAACCCATCCTACTTTTTCGTCTATTACTTCTGGCAGAGCAGTTTTATTATAAACAATTGAAGGAGTACCACAAGCAAATGCTTCTATTGTAGTTAGACCAAAAGTTTCTTCTACTGAGGCATTAAAATAAACATCTGCCATTGAATAGAGTTTTGCTAACTCTTCCTGACTTTCTGTTTTTTCTATACCAATAATATTGTTGGGTAATGATGTTATTTGCTTACTTGAAAGCCCCACTAGGACGATTACTTCATCTTCTTGTAAATTTCTGGATAGATTTATAAAGTCTTCCAGTCCTTTCCTCTTTTCCCAAATGTTAGCAACGCCTAAAATGACGAATTTATCTTCTAAATTATATTTAACTCTAATGTCTTTACCTTCCTTGATGCTAAAAATATCTATATTAATGCCGTTGGTAACAACGTTTATTGAGTGTTTTTTTAAAAAACTATCTTTAACTAAATCGCCCAACCAATAAGAAACTGGAACCATTGTCATATTGGCAACACTATTGAAGAGTGCTTTTTTCTTAGAGTAATTATTTCTAGAGTTATCCAAGAATAGTGATGCTGGATAGGATTTTTTCTGAGGACATGAATAGCATTGCGTCTTCCACTTATTGCAGTTTACGTAATCAAAATATACGCAATGACCTGTAAAAGACCAGCAGTCATGTAATGTCCATACAATAGGTATATCTGCAAATTCTAAATAATTGAATAGTATTTCTATATTAATATAGTAACCATGTATATTATGCAAATGAATTATTGAAGGATTTATTCTATCAATTTCCTTGATGAATTCTAGTGTAGCCTTTTTAGAGGCAAAACCATGATTGTCAAATAATCTAGTCTGAATTCCATGCATTATTACATCCCTATCCTTACCTATCTTTATTACATTAGAAATGCTTGATCTTGCTTTTTTACCATAAGCTATATAGCTGTTCCAATTTTTATTGATTGCTAATTCGCCTATATCTTCAGCAATTCGACCTGTGGAGCCAATGTTTACTGAAGTATTAATTTGGAGAAGGGTTTTCACTTTAAACTAGGTTTAGCATTAAGAACTCGTTTAATAACAGAAAGTTGATAATGTGGATTGTAACGTTCATCAATTACATTGTAACAATTACTTTTAATTTCGGATTTTTGAGACTCATCCATATTGGTATAATGTTTTATCTTATTTGCAAGATCATCCACATTATTCTCATCAAAGAAAGAGCCTGTTTTTCCTTCTGTAATGACTTCAAATTCTGGACCTTGGTTTTTGAAGTTTTTATGAGTAATGACAGGGGTGCCAAAACTTAGTGAATGTACTGCTGTTAATCCTACATTACCAGGAGAAACACATACTTCCGCGTTATAAAAAAGTTCAGCTAAAATAGTTTCATCATAACAGGGACCATAAAACCAAACTTGTTTCGCGATATTCCACTCCTTCAAATCTTTTTCGGTAAAGTCAATATCGCTCTTGCCTCCCACCACAATAAAATTTACATAAACATTCTCTTTTTTTAGTAGTGAAATAGCTTCAAAAATTAAATCTATTCTTTTAGCTTTTTGTAAACGACCTACATAAATTAAAGTTGGATTATCATTTTTAAAATAACTATTAAAAACATCTGTTTTTTTTAATTTATCTCTTAACTTTAAATGTAAATTATAATCTAAGGAATTGTAAATAGGAAACAGTTTCTGCTCAGAAAAGCCTTCTGAAAGCATTAATTCTTTAGCATAATCACCGTAAAGAAATACACCAGTACTAAGTTTATAAATCTGCTTTTTAATTATTCTTTTAATTCTGTTTTCTCTTCCACTCCACCCATGTGTCCACATATAGATTCTTTTATTAGTAACATTACAGTATAGTAATAATAGCCAATTAGATAAACAATATGATTCACCGGTAAGAATAAATGTGTCATAACCTTTGAAAAGTAATTTTATAGTTCCCTGTAACCAGTTGAAATTTCCAATTAGCTTAATGAATTTTAATTCCTTCTGAAATCCTGACAAAACACTATAATCCATTTTTTTTATTGGAGTATGCGTTTTATCTCCAAAATAAAAATCACACTTAAGTTCTTTATCCAATATCATGTAAATTGGTTCACGGTAAAAAGAAGCTACATTGAACAAGGCACATATTTTATCTTTCATAACTAATTGTATCTATATTTTTCAATAAAGTAAGTGTAATTATTATTTGATAATTCACCAAATAATGCCAATAACATAATTGTTTATATTGGTCTCTTGAATAGTAAAACCATGTGCGTTAGTGCAATTGGCTAATGCTACTAAAAATGTTTATTTTTGATTTATGGTAGATATAAAATCTAAAACTCTCTTACTTTGTATAATGTTATTCTTATTAGAAAGAACAAACTCTTTAGCTTTAGCTCCAAAATAAAATAACTCCTTTTCATTAGTGGAAATTAACTTTCTTAAAGTGTTTTCCACTCCATTTACATCTTCTTCTTCAATTAAATAAACATATTCACGGTATTCTTTTGGCATACCCGGTAAGTTCGTAGTAAGTACTGGTGTACCTGACACCATATACTCCATATTTTTTGAAGGGAATGAATATTTGGTAAATTCTTCATGAGTAGGCCTGGGATTTACGAGTAAGGTGGCTTTTAGCTGAGCCTCAACAACTTCACTATTGGGAACTACCCCATAATAATTAACTCTATGGTCCTCTTGAGAACTTTTTTTTATAAATTCTTCTAAATCGCCATGACCATATATAGATAAACGAATAGAGTCATCACTAATATTCATAAATGCGTCTACTAATGTCTTAACTCCATACCTTTTGAAAATACCACCCGCGTAAAGAATATTCCGAGGGTATTCTTTATTTTTTGCATCTTTTATAATCATAGAGGAATCAACTAAACCTTCCATAATTTTGTAGGGACGTTTGTGAGGATTCACTAACTCATTCATTTGCTCTGTTAGCAAAACATAAGAGTCAAAGTTTGTTATATATTTTTTATTTAAATAGGTTGCAAATTTTGAAAAAAAGGATAGGTTACTACTGGTCATTAAACCAGGAATATCAGTGACTATACCAAGAGTTTTAATTTGTAGTATTTTTGAGGCAAATAAAGCACCCATGCAGATTGAAACCTTTAGTACATCACAAATTATTATAGAATTTCCTCCTTTGTTTTTAACACCCCACATAAAGGAATGATAAAAAGAAGATAGAAAGGAGCTAATAACATTGATATATCTATTATAAAATGATTTGGTATATATAAATTCAATTTCATTTTCCATTTCTTTTTTCTTAATATTCAGATCTTTGATATCAGATGCGTTTACTGGTATTGAGGAAAGAGCTACTATGTTTGCTTTCTCATTGATAAACCCATCTATTAATAATCGATTAAATTTCTGACTAGCTTGTGCAAATTTTATGTTAGGATTTGTTAGTATTTTTGTTATTGTTTTTTTTGAGCAAGCGGTTGATACGTAAAGTATATTCATAATATATAAATCTAGGTCTACTTCCATGAAGTTTGAGAAAATATAGTTTGATAGGTATAAAATGATTCATACCAAATCCCTGCTGGATCAAAAAAATCTAAAAAAACCTTCGTCGTAATTGATATATAACCAATTAACAATGAGTATTTTAAATAATTGTTTTTTGTTTTTTCAAACATCATTGGATAACATATTATCGAAAAAATAGAAAAATAATAACCAAGTCTTCCCGTTAAAGGTGCTATATCTGAGAAAAGGTAAAAGAAAACAGAAAAAGCGAACAAAATAAATATCATCCTTAGGTTATGAGATTGAAACCTCTGATGTAGTAAAAGGACAAGATATATCAGCATATTGAATATAACACCTATTCCTGTTCCTTTAGCGGTCTTTTCATGTCCTAAGTAATATTGATATTGATTGAATTGTTCAAGCTCTATTAGCATGAAAAAGTATTTTCCTAATATTTCTACGGCGAGAAAGTAAAGAGTAATGTATAATCCAAACCATATCCAAGCTGTTTTTCTTGTAATTGATAAATTAAGATAACCTAAAAAGCAAAATGGTAGTAGAATTAGAGCACTACTATGAAAAAATGATGCTAAAAACACCAAAAGGATAGATACAAGCCATCTTTTTTTAACAATAAAATCAATTGCCAATATAAATATGCACATAGCTAAAAACTGCCTCATCATAGAACCAGAAACCAACATATAGGCATTGTTGAATGTGAAAATAAATACTGACAACCAGTACCAATTTTTAGGAATATACTTTTTAATTAACCTGTAGATAACAGCGTATTCAAAAACTGTCAAAGCAATGATCATTCCAAAAAAACCTAATGGTTGGAATAATTTGTTTAATAGGCTCCATCCAATTTCTGTTGTTTCTAATTGAATGTCAAAATTAGAATAACTTCCGATTTTTTTAAAATAATCTAAATAGGCGGGGTAGTCATTTCCGAAGTTGAACCTAATCGACATAAAGATAGTTAGGATAATAAAAGCAACTTCTAAACCGCCATATTTAGATTTTTGAAAACGAGCCATCCATGCTAATAAAATTGCGGTAAGACTAACTATAATTGTTGCAAACATGGTTGTATATTTCTACAATTTCATTTCTATTAAAATAAGGATCATGTCTCTTCAAAGCAACTTCGCGTGCATTTGAAGTTAATATTTCTAAAGGGTCTTCTTGCAATGAAAACACTTTATCAATCAACATGGCTAACATCTCCACCTCTTCAAATCGGTAAAGGAACCCTGTTTTATTGTCCTCAACCATATCTGGAATGCCACCTACAAATGATGCAATTAGAGGGACTCCTAATAGCTGTGCCTCACCTAAAGAATTGGGACTATTTTCTATACTTGAAGGGCAAATAAATACATTACATTTCAAATATTGTTTAATCATTTCTTTTTCACTTAAGGACCCTAGGAATTCTATATGATTCTCTAAAGAATTACTATTAATAATATTTCTCAGATACTTGCCATAGCCAGATATGCGCAATTTATCATAAATGGTTGATGATGTAACTATATTCTGGCCTCCTACTCTAACTTTTATGTTAGGATACTTTTGCTTTAAAATAATTAACGCCTTCAATACTTGTTGTAACCCTTTGATTGGATATCCGGCTTGGCTTAAAAATATGGTATATGTTTCACAGTTCTTAAATGACCATTTTGGAGCAGTATAAAAATTGCTTCTTAATATTCTATTACAAAAATGATAAGAAACATCAGGATTTATCTTCTTTGAATGAGCGTAATCCCATGAAGTTCTACCAAGTACATTTTTTGTTCGTTTAATATACTCCTTTTCTAAAACTCCTCTTTTTTCAAATTTCCTTCGAGCTTGGAAGATTGTATCTCTTTTAAATAAATCTCTAAATGTTATATTTTTTATAATATCCGTTTGCGAAATACCAGCATAATAATACTTGCTTATTACACTAACTAATCCTTGAATTGATACTATATACTTTAAGTCAGGTAATTTTCTCATACAAGCTAACCCGTGAGCAAATTCTGTTCCATGAATATGGATTAAATCTGGTTTTAATCTTGAGCATATTTTTTCCCAGTGCTTTTCCAAGTTTCGATCGTAAATAGTTTTGTTTTTACAAGGAAGCAAAAAATAAGTGATATTATCAAAATGAAACTTCTTTACTTCTTTACCAGGGTATGTTGTTGCAATTGAAAGTGTAATCTCTTTACTTCCTGAGAGATGCTTCATTAGACCATACAGCCACCCTCCCACGACTGGTGGCGCAAGATTCATTTTAATACTTGGTTCTGGAAAAATTATATTAACGATCCATAGAATTTTCATGACTAAGATTTATTTGACAGAGTTGAAAAACGCTTGTATATGGTAGAATTCAACATTTGATTGCGAACTAAGTTTCTTTCCGAGTTTTCCATTCCTAAAAAATAAACTAGGATAAACAACATTAATGTTGAAAGACTGGATAATCCAATAAATCGAACAAATCCTTCATTGATAAAATATTTTATTGAAAAAAGAGTTAATAATGGAATCAATACCAGCAACATTTTGAAATATCCCGTCCAAATAAATTTTTTAATATTGAAATGAAGAATTCGTTTAAGCAACAATTGTCTCACTATTAAATTTATTACTGCTGTAGCGGTAAAAGTGAGAGTCATGAAATAAGGCTCATAGCCGTTGCTGAATAAAAGATAAGAAACAGGTAAAGCTAACAATGTAATAGTACTTAGTATGATTTGAAAGTACTTAATATTACCTGTCGCATGCACAGCAGCTGGGATTCCTGCGTCCATAGTAGCTATTAAAGCATTTACAATGATAATTTGCACAAAAATCGACGTATATTCGGGAACATTTTCTAACCATAGTCCGAGGATATATTCAGTTTCTAGCAGTATTGGAAATGCAGGTATTAAAATCATAAAAAACGAAAATTTTGAGGAAAATATTACTAACTGCATGGTCCTTCCTGTATCCCCACTACTAAAGCTTTTTGTAATCTGGGGAATTACTGCTTGGTTTAAGCTTTTTGAAAACATGATAACCATATTTTTCACCTGATTTGAAATCCCAAAAGCTGCATTTACCACGGTGCTAAAAAATATATTAATAATAATAGCTGAAAGTTGAATTTCCGCGGCACTTGCACTAGAACCGAACATAATCCATCCAGAAAAGCTTATCATCTCCTTGTACTTAGATACATCTTTTTGAAACTTCCACTTTACAAATTTGTAATAATAATATCGGGAATATAATACATATAAAATCGATATAATGATTGACACTAAAGCTATTAGCGCAGCATATAGTCTTAACCGATCTCCGTCGTAATTTAAGATTAATATAACTACGCTAAAGGCTAAGATACTTCGCAAAACTTCAATGAACGCGGTAAACGTAAATTTTTCCTTAGCAACTAATAAACCCTGAAATGGTACACTTATGATTGATATAGCTGTGCTAATTACACTAAATCGGAAAACAAAAATAGCATCTTCTATTTTCTCAATAGGTACATTCAGATAATTATGTATATAATAGGCTCCAAAAGTTTCGGCTAATAATACAGTAAGCAGAGCAATAAAAAGATGAATAAGTAAACTAATATTGAAAACCTTATTAACACCGTTAGGATCATTTTTTCCCATTTCAAATGCTACATAACGATAGGTAGTTGAAACCATTACATTATTAAGAAAGGCCATCATAAATACTATGCCGCCCACAACACTGTACAATCCAAAATCTGATGCACCCAAGGCCTGGAGAATAAACCGAGATGAGAGTAAACCTATAATTGATACAATTATTAGTCTGATGTAAAGAACTAAACTATTTTTTACTATGGTTTTATTAGCTGACATTAATCATTGGTTTATACATTTCACGTCGGATATGAACATTTATAAGTAATTTTACTTTCTATTGTTCGTAACAACACTTTAATATTGTCTACACCTAATTTTTAAAATTCCCTGCGGAGATTAGGGCATCCAAATTATAGATGTGATAATCCGGATACTGAGTAACAAATCGTCTCACCACGTGGGAGCCAATAAATCCAGCTCCTCCAGTAATTAAAATATTCTTATTCATGATTATCAAAATTTATTATTTCAAGTTATCCCAATACCACTCCACCGCTTCTTCAATCCCTTTATTAATGGTATGGCTTGGTTCGTAATCTAATAGTCTTTTTGCCTTGTCCACTGAGGCTAAAGAATGGGGGATGTCCCCCTTGCGGTTAGGGCCATGTTTAATTTCTACGTTCGCTATTTCAGGATCAAAGGCACTCAAATGTTTTTTTAGCAAGTCGGTTAGTTCTACCAAGGTAGTTCTATCACCTACAGCGGTATTATACACTTGATTGAGAGCGCCCTTATTTTCGGTGGTAATACTTAAAAGATTCATCTGAACCACATTTTCTATATAGGTGAAGTCGCGCGAGTAGGTACCGTCCCCATTAATAACCGGACTCTCGTGCTTCATAAATTGCTTTACAAATAGTGGGATTACCGCTGCATACGCCCCGTTGGGATCTTGGCGCCTTCCAAAAACGTTGAAATAACGCAAACCAATCGTATTTAAACCATAGGTGCTAAAAAAGTTATCCGCATACAGCTCATTTACATATTTGGTAATCGCATAAGGCGATAATGGTTTTCCAATAGTTTCTTCTACTTTTGGCAAGGCCTCATGATCCCCATAGGTAGAAGAGCTTGCTGCATATACAAACCGTTGCACCCCCGCATCTCTAGCTGCTACCAGCATATTTAAAAACCCACCTACATTTACATCGTTACTCGTAATAGGATCGTTAATAGAACGTGGAACAGAACCTAAAGCCGCCTGGTGCAATACAAAATCTTGGTTTTTACATGCCTCGTGGCAAGTTTCTAAATCCCGTATATCTCCTTCTATAAGCCTAAAGTTTTCATTCTCTAAAAACGGTTCTATATTATGTCTATGTCCTGTAGCAAAGTTGTCTAGGCATGTGACATTTGCACCTATGCCTAGCAAGGCTTCAATAAGGTTTGAACCTATGAACCCAGCACCCCCCGTTACGAGGATGTTTTTATTCTCTAGTTTTTTAAACTGTTCAGTATTCTTCACGATATTAACTTTTATTGATGCTTATGGTTTGATTTCGCGGATTTCTCGCGGATTGCGCGGAGGTGATATTATTTTCATTACGCGGATTTTTCACGGATTACTCGGAGGGGGTATTAACAAAACGCTTCCATTTTAGGCTTTTTTCACCAAAATTAATCAGCAGGCCGACTTCTGATTTGGTTGCTTTGACCCCTAAATCCCCTAAAGGGGACTTTTTCTTCCGTTGATGTATAATTCTTTTTTTAATTGATCAGGCGTAAATAATTTGATATTCTATAATTGAATCAATAAATCGATCTTTTCTTCAATTGAGGCCATTACTTCATCAAGATTATTTAGTACTTCTTCATTACTAAACCTGATAACATGTAAATCCTGAAAATTCAATAATTCAGTTCTTTTTTTATCAAGTTCTTTTTGTTCTTTATTACTATGATACTCTCCATCTATTTCAACTACTAAGCCTATTTTGTGGCAATAGAAATCGACTATAAAGTGATGGATAGGATGTTGTCTTCTAAATCTTAATCCCTTACAAGCATTATTCTTTAGTCTTGTCCATAGCCTTTTTTCCGCTTCTGTCATGCTTTTTCTTAACCACCTTGCTTTTTCAAAGCTACTTGCAGGAGCACCCTTAAACATGCTTTGATCGTAGTATGGATTTTCGTTAGACACTAATGCAGATTAACTTTTATTGAATATAAATCAACTTAAAAGGTTGAGTGTTTTTTCAGTGCATCAATTTCCGCCCTTTAGGGTCGGGGTAGGGAAATTGATGTTTCTCTTTCTTTTATCCCTAAATCCTTTAAAATGGGTCTTTTTTGCTTGTGCCAATCACTTTACACCCTTTAGGGTAGGGGTAATTAAATTGATGAGCATCTATTTACAGACAAGGCGTATTCGCTAGAATTGGCAGTAATTCGCATTTTTATATTTCCTGATAGACAGCTTCAAGAAATCCAGCTCCCAACTCGGTATGTACTCTCATACACGCCCCGATGATGTCATAGCTTTCTTTTTTGAAGATTATATCAGTCATTCTCAATTCGCAGTAATTCGCATATTAATTCGTGGCATTCGCATCACAATTCGCATTCCAATTCGCATCTTGAATTATTCGCATTTTTAATTACAATTTCCTATTCGCGCTATCCCCTAATATCCCCTTCACATCATAAACCACCGCATTATCTGCTTTTAGGGCATCTAAATCCATGTTTAAGAATTCTTTGTGGGCGACGGCCAGGACGATGGAATCGAACTTTTCTGTGGGTAATTCCTGGGTGGTGGTTAGGCCGTACTCGTGTTTTACTTCTTCGGGGGTGGCCAAAGGATCATAAATAGTGACATCGGTACTGTAGGACTGTAACTCCCTAATTACATCCACAACCTTGGTGTTTCGTACGTCGGGACAGTTTTCCTTGAAGGTGATTCCCAAGACCAAGATCTTGGATTTCTTTATTTTAAGCTCGTTCTGTAACATCAACTTAATCACTTCCGAGGCTACATACGGCCCCATGGAGTCGTTCATCCTTCTTCCCGCCAAGATAATTTCTGGGTGGTAGCCTAGTTCCTGTGCTTTTTGTGCCAGGTAATATGGATCTACCCCTATACAGTGACCACCAACTAAACCTGGTTTAAAAGGAAGGAAATTCCATTTGGTTCCTGCGGCTTCCAATACCGCCTGAGTATCAATATCCATGATATTAAAGATCTTGGCGAGTTCGTTTACAAAAGCAATATTGATATCACGCTGCGCGTTTTCAATTACTTTGGCGGCTTCGGCCACTTTAATGGTGGGAGCCAAGTGGGTGCCAGCAGTGATTACCGAGGCGTACAGGGCGTTTACTTTTTCTCCTATTTCGGGCGTGGAACCAGCGGTTACCTTTAATATTTTATCTACGGTATGTTCCTTATCACCTGGATTAATACGCTCTGGGGAGTAGCCCACAAAAAAGTCTTCGTTAAACTTTAATCCACTTTGCTTTTCCAATACCGGCACGCACTCATCTTCTGTTACTCCAGGATATACGGTGGACTCATAAATCACAATATCGCTCTCCTTTAATACCTTCCCAACAGTCTCGCTACTCTTATATAGCGGGGTAAGATCCGGGCGGTTGTTCTTATCTACCGGAGTAGGAACCGTAACAATATAATAGTTGCAATCTGCGATATCTTCCAAATTGGCCGAACAGAATAAACCGGTTCGTGCTGCAGTGGCAACGGCTTCTTGCTGGGCTCCATTTACTGGATTTTTCTTCAGCAACACAGACTGTAGTACATCGTCTTCCACTTCCAGGGTGCTATCGTGTCCGCCATTAAGGGCAGCTACTCTAGGAGCATTAATATCGAACCCTACTACTGGGTATTTTGTAGCTAGTAAACGGGCTAAAGGCAGACCTACGTATCCTAGGCCTATTACTGCGATTTTTGGGTTATTTTGCATGGGTTGTTTTTTTTGAAGTATTTTAATTCGGTCTTGTGTTAGTCCTATTTTATGGGAAATTAAGGATTTCACGGATTAAAAGCGATTATGCGGAATGTTTTTATAACCAGTGAATTATACTTTAGGTTGAATGCATCTTTCCACGGCTCCGCCGCTGTGAGTCCCATAAGGGGGTCACAGTTTTTGGCGATTTCTGCCCAAAAAAATGAATCGGCAAAAGTAAGGCTTTTAACCCATTAAACGAAACTCTTCTTGTTGGATTTATGAGGTTGGGGGAGGGAGTTGTGATAATTTGGAAATGTGGGATTTGAGTGTTTGTAAATATGTGGCGCGAAATTTTGCTATTATAGCTCCTGGTTAACTTATTCATTGGGGTTTTGGCTAGATTTTGGTTGTTTATTTGTTGTTTCAAGATATGGAGCTATTCAAAGAGTTAATGTAACAATGGAGGGTTAATGTTGAAATGTAACAATTTGTTAATGTGGAAGTGGGGGTATTAATGTGTAAATGTACCGATGTAATAATGAGGAGGTCATTTCGAAATGAGTTGCTTTTCGCAACGATTGAGAAATCTCACTCGTTGCGCTTTGTGGTTATTAGTTAAAAGGTTAGAGGGTTAAGAAGTTATAAGGTTATGTTGTTATCAAGTTATGAAGCCGTTAGCTCGCGTGTTTCTCGATACAATTTTGCTTCACTACGTTCCGCAAAACCACCTGCCTCGACTGCAGGCGGGCCTACCCCGGCAGGCAAGCTCGAAGTGACGGGGAGGGGTTAATGTGGAAATGTAGCAATGGAGTAATGCAGCAATGGGTTTTTGATTTGTCAATTTGGAAATGTGTTGATTCGAAATTGAGATTGAGTCGACACTTCATGGGTTTAACAAGGGGAGATGTCGTCAGTTGAGTGCTTCGCGATACAAATTTGCTTTACTTCTACAACTATAGCTTTCAGTATTTGGCTAAAGCCGTATTACTGGTTCCTTCTTGATCCCCGTGATAAATCACGGGGCTATTCAATAATATTTTTTTTTGAGTTTTTGAGTTTTTGAGAAGTTGAGAGAAAGTCCACACATTAGGTAGGGGTCAAGACTTTTCTGGTTCTAGTTGGTTTGAAAGGAGGTTTCAACTGCTGGCCAAAATAACTCTTTCGGTTGGTGCTCGACCAGACAAAATATTATTGTTCCCTAAAATCCCTGCCTACTGATTACCGTTTACTGATTACTGGACCCATCTCATTACTCAATACTTTGTACTAGCGAAAGCATAGCTGGAGCCTTCATGCTTTGGCTAAAGCCGTAATTCTGATTCCCTTTTGATCCCCGTGATAAATCACGGGGCTATTCAATATTTTTTTTGAGTTTTTGAGTTTTTGAGAAGTTGAGAGAAAGTCTACCCTTTAGGGTAGGGGTAAGACTTTTTCTGCTATAAATCGTTTATAAAGAAGTTCTCGACTGCCCGACAGAATGGTTCTTTCGGTTGGTGCTCGACCAGACAAAATATTATTGTTCCCTAAAATCCCTGCCTACTGATTACCGTTTACTGATTACTGGACCCATCTCATTACTCAATACTTTGTACTCAATACTATAAAAAATCCCTCCGCTTTGCACTTTCAGGCAAACCACCTCCCTTTATACTGCGACTACGCTCCGCACAGGGTAAAGGTAGGAACTTTTTTGATTTCATCCTTGGAAGGGGGCAACCTATATAAGGGACGTACATAATTGCTAACTGTTTATTGATTATTGAAAAATCGTTTACTGACCACTTCTTACTGATTACTGGTTACTGAACCCATCAATACTAAGCTAGATTTCTAGCTTCACCACATAACCAAGTCCCTCCAAAACCACCCAACACTGATTACCAGAAACATACTTTACTGTTCCTTCCTGAGCTTTGAAGCCCATTTTTGTGAGGTCTAATTTGGTGCCGGGTTTAATGGCTTCTACTTCTATATTGTGATTGTTTTTACTGGATTCTACCTCCTGGAGGGCGTCTACCTCTTCTTGAGTGACAATAGCGGGTTTACCTAGCCAAAACATGTATCTAAGGACCCCAGGGGCCTGGAAAACACTGTTTCTGGCATTCTCCTCGATGTTTACCAATATCATGGAGGGTAATAAGGGAACTTCCACTTTCTTCTTACGATCGCTCCACTGACGAATTTCTGTGCGTACCGGACAGTAAGCCTCTATGCCAATATTCTGTAGACGTAGCGCGACATTCTTTTCATTCTGGGGTTTGGTATGGAGGACGAACCAGGGCATAGTTTAATTTGGAAATTTGTTAATGAGTTAATTTGAAAATGACTGCCTAATGTAAAAATGTAACAATGTGTTAATGTAGCAATTGTTTAATTTGGACTTCTCGATACAATTTTATTCCGCTAAGCTCCATAAAACCACCTGCCTCGACTGCAGGCGGGCCTACCCCGGCAGGCGGGCTCGAAGTGACGGGGTTAATGTGAAAATGTAGCAATGGAGTAATTTAGAAATGGGTTAATGTTTTAATTTATCAATTCGTGCTTCTTAAAACCGTTAATTGTCTATGTTTTATAAAATAAAACGAAACAACGAGAATATTGTAATAAAATAAACAGCGCCTTATTATAAAAAGGCTCCAGTTTGCGGCTAGTAAAAAGGCCAAAATAGTAAAGATATCAGTTGCATTTAATTCATCGAAAAATCTCAATACTCACTACTCATTACTTTTTAAACCTACTGACCACTGATCACTTTTTACTGATCACTGAACCGACCTACTTCACACTTTCCTTACCAATCATTTTCTTGATATGCAGCGGAACGGTGAGGCGGATTTTACCATGCTTGCGGGTGATGAGCCATGGGGAGCTATAGATTAGTGGCATAAAAACCAACAATAAGCATAGCTGGGTGTTGATGGTTAGTCCACTGATCGTTATAGCAACGAGGATAACGCTAATATTTAGCAAACCCAGAATCATTGTAGCTTTTTTATGGGTAAACTTCATGTCCAACAAGCGGTGGTGTATGTGGTTACGGTCCGCACTGAACGGACTGCGCTTCTGTGCGATGCGAATAGTAAACACCCTAAGCGTATCCAGTAACGGAAAGGACAAAATGGCAATCGCTAGAATTGGTGCATGTCTTAGTGCTTCACTGTTGGTAGCGGCCGTATTGTAATTTAAAAAGGAAACTGCCTGGTAGGTCAATAAGAACCCTACAAACATAGAGCCTGAATCGCCCATGAATATTTTACGTTTTCTGGATAGGTTGTATCTAAGGAATCCCAAAAGGGCACCTATCAAGGCAAAGGATACCAGAATCATGGCGGTGCGATCGTTTAAAAAATAGAAGGCGCCAAAAGCCGCACTGGTAATAGTACCTATGGTTCCTGCGAGTCCGTCCAATCCATCTATCAGGTTAAAGGCGTTGATGACCACTATAAACACAAAAAGTGTTAATAGTACCGATATCAAATACGGCAGTTCGCCTAATCCAAAAATGCCATAGCCGTGGGTAATTCTTAGGTCGGTAATTAATACCACTACACCGGCAGCAAAAATTTGTATGATCAGTTTCTTTTTTGGGGAAATCCCAATCAGGTCGTCCTTCACCCCGGCCGACATCAGCAAAATGGTTCCAGCAAGGATGGCAAGGATATCTAAAAGGCTCTCTCGTGGAAGTCCTAATAAAAGCGACATGGTAATGAGGGTGATGGTAAAAATAATAAAAACTATAATCCCTCCTAATGTTGGAGTTCTGGTAGTGTGCATGCTCCTACTTACTGGGGTGTCCATTAGCCTTTTTCTACTAACCAGAAGAATCATAACCGGGTAGGCGCGTAAAGACACTAAAACGGAAACAAGTAATACTACCAACACCATAAGGTATTTGTTGGATAACAATGAGGATGCGTACTCTAACGTTGTCATGGTTGGAATTTAGGGATAAAGGGATAAATAGTTTCTCTATAATGGCTAATAGCTCAAGTTAGCTCTTTACGGGGGAAGAAAATCGAGCATCACTTGAAGTGATAAACTTACAAGTTACAATAAAATTTAAAAACAGCTGCAAAGATAGTTATATTTAAACTTATGGGGAAATTTTAATTTGGAAAGGGGGGTAATGGAACAATATAACGATTTGCTAATGTAGCAATGGTTTGTCAATTTGTTAATTTGGAAATGTGTTGATTTGGACTTCTCGATACAATTTTGCTTCACTGCGTTCCGCAAAACCACTCGAAGTGACGGGAGATTAATGTAGCAATGTACCGATGGATTAATGAATTAATGGATTTTCAATTTGGAGATTTGGGAATGTGTTGATTTGGACTTCTCGATACAATTTTGCTTCACTGCGTTCCGCAAAACCACTCGAAGTGACGGGAGATTAATGTAGCAATGTACCGATGGATTAATGTAATAATGGTTATTCAATTTGGAAATTTGGAAATGTGTTGATTTGGAAATGGGCTTGTCAATAGGGTGGTTGGAGGGAGATTGAGCTTGCCTTCCGTTAGGTAGGCGGAGTCGAAATCGGACATGTTTGGGAGTCTATGGTCATATAAATAGTTATGTTGTTATGAAGTTACGTGGTTATGAAGTTGTGAAGCCGTTAGTTCGAGTGCTTCTCGATACAATCCTCCTACAGTCGGATCACCTGCCTGCAGCCATGTAGGCCTACCCCGGCAGGCGAGCCTACCCCGGAAGACAGGCTCGAAGTGACGGGTTGGGTTGAAAGTTGTTAACTGGCTGGATTACAAATGGAGATAGGCC
>NZ_VVIN01000004.1:0-144500 GCF_008711145.1 Arenibacter lacus | reverse complement strand
TGAACTTTCAAATTTCATGGACTCTTTTGTTATTCCTGTATTACATAGCCGTATTTATATTCCTATTCCCAGCATCTAGACAAATTTTAGCAAGTATACTTCCCAACTTCGGCCCATTTTCCCCGTTTGGAGTGCTTACAATGCTTTTCCCTCCTTTACTTCTATATGCATATAATATCATTATCACCATATACAATACCATAAGAATTTATAAAAAGAAACCAGTTAAATACGGACCGGCCTTAGCTGTTTTAAGATAATTAAAACGAAAATATAAATTTGAAAATCTCGTATAGCGTAAAGCAACCAAAACTGAATAATTATCCAACACCCCAATTATCTGATCATTTTCCCATAACTTTATTGTCCTCCAAAAATTGGAACATAGTAGATGTACAGTATTATAGATATAGAAACCACTGGGAATGGTATTAAGGGCAATAAGATTACCGAAATCTCCATCTTCAATTTTGATGGAAGGGAGATTGTGGACGAGTTTACTTCCTTGGTAAATCCGGAATGCGAGATCCCCTACTTTATTACGGGCCTAACTGGGATAGACGACACTATGGTTAGGGATGCTCCCAAATGGGAAGAGATAGCCCAACTGGTTTTGGAAATGACCCAAGACACCATCTTTGTGGCCCACAGTGTCAATTTTGACTATAACGTAATAAAAAATGAATTTAGCAATATAGGAATTACCTATTCCCGGAAAAAACTCTGTACGGTGCGTCTTTCCCGAAAGTTGATACCCGGATTCAATTCTTATAGCTTGGGAAAATTATGTTCGGCCCTGAACATTCCCCTAACAGATCGGCACCGCGCTAGAGGGGATGCCCATGCCACGGTGTTATTGTTTAAGAAACTAATAGCTACTGAAGGGGCCGCTTCCGTTTTTAAAACCTTTCTAAATGCGCGGTCACAGGAAGGCACCCTCCCGCCAGACCTTCCAAAGGAAGCCTTTGAAAAACTTCCCAATGCTGCGGGGGTTTATTACTTTAAGGATCAAAAAGGAAGTATTATATACGTAGGAAAGGCCATTGATATTAAGAAGCGGGTTTTGGGACACTTTTACAACAAATCTAATAAGGAAGTCAGGCTCTGCAAGGCAACCCACGATATAGACTACGAACTTTCGGGTAGTGAGCTAGTGGCCTTGTTAATGGAATCTGAGGCCATCAAAAAACATTACCCCCAGTTTAACTCCAGTCAAAAACGGATTTCAAAAGAAGTTGCCGTTTTCTCTTATGAGGATAGAAATGGTATCCTCCACCTGGCCTACAATAATTTAAAACATGTCTCCAATCCTATTGCCACCTTTAGCACCATTGCCGATTGCAGGTCTTTTTTGGAGGAAATATGCCAGGGTCATGAACTATGTCCCAAATTTTGCCACCTTCAGGAAAACGCTGAAAGTTGTTCGCATTACAGTATTCGGAATTGTCGGGGGATTTGCCGGGGAAAGGAAGCTATAGTTACTTATAACGACAGGGTTAAGAGTGCCATTAAAGCGGAGAAAGAAAAAAACAAGAATATTATCATACCCGAAAAAGGGAGAACCCCCAACGAAAGAGCTTTTGTTTTACTTGCGGAAGGGCAGTATAAAGGGTATGGATTTATAGAAAAAACGGAACCTATCCAGGGTTTGGATGATTTGGAAAACTTTTTGGAACGGAAACGGGAAAATGTGGATACCAAAAGAATCATTAACTGGTACCTTAGGAAATTCCCTCATAGAAGCATCCCGCTTTCCCATCCTACCACACCGTGATTATACCAACTGGATTCATAGGACCACTGGGTCAATGTCCAGAAATTATTTCTTTTTACCGCTATATAAAAAAACAAGTACAACACCCACTAATGCTACGCAAACCACGCCAAAGATGGCGATCATTACCATACCGTTATTCCAATTGACTAAGGGTAGAAATTTCATCATGCTCTCTATTGTTACAATTTATAAAATGCTAAAATAGGAGCAGGTAGTTTCTAAAATCATGATTAATGTCAGTATCCTGAAATAATATATCATGTCTATATAATTTCCTAATATCAGTAACTATTTCCCTAGATAATACCGTTGTATTGGCAAACATTTATGGGCTGGAAAAATTATGATTTAACTACAACGTCCACACAAAGCACTCCCAGATTAAACAAGGATGCCCAATAATTTAGGTTGAACTACCTAATTACCGGGCATCATCTATTTATAAGTTAATTGCTTGTGAATTCCTATTTAGAGCGTGGTAGGACACACATAATCCGTAACGGGTATATCCGTCTTTTTTATGGCACCAAATCCACCTGCTACATCTATAAGATTGTGGATCCCCCTACTCTTGAGGATGGATGCCGCTATGACAGACCTATACCCACCAGCACAGTGAACATAGAAAGGCTCCTCTTTTGGAAATTCCGTCAAATATTTATTGATGTAATCCAAGGGGGTGTTATGGGCATCCACCACATGCTCCGATTGGAATTCGGTTTCTTTTCTAACATCAAAGACAGGAGCTTCTTTTTCGGCCAACGCGGTTTCCAACTCCTTGGCTGGGACGGAGCTAATGGTATCGTATTCCTTGCCCGCGTCTTTCCATGCTTGGAAGCTTCCCTCCAAATATCCGATAGTGGCATCAAAACCAACCCTAGATAAGCGTATAATGGCCTCTTCTTCCCTTCCTTTTTCGGTTACCAACAAAATTGGCTGTTTCACATCGGCTATCAATGCCCCCACCCAAGGTGCAAATCCGCCATCCAGGCCAATAAAAATAGACCTTGGAATATGTCCTTTTACAAAATCGCTCTGATGACGTACGTCCAAGATCACGGCATTAGTGGCATTGGCTGCTTCCTCAAACTGCTCGGGAGATAATGCAGTGGTTCCTTTTTTTAGGATTTCACCAATATCTGCATATCCCTCCTTGTTCATCTTCACATTTAATGGAAAATACTTTGGAGGTGGAAGTAGTCCGTCTGTAACCTCCTTAATAAACTCTTCCTTGCTCATGTCTGCTCTTAGGGCATAGTTCATCTTTTTCTGGTTACCTAGGGTGTCTACCGTTTCCTTCATCATATTCTTACCACATGCAGAACCTGCCCCATGTGCGGGATAAACGATTACCTCATCGTTAAGAGGCATTATTTTTTCCCTCAGACTATCGTACAAAATACCTGCAAGATCTTCTTGCGTCATATCTGCCGCCTTTTGTGCCAAATCTGGTCTTCCTACATCCCCTAAGAATAAGGTATCCCCGGAAAATATAGCATGGTCCTTACCATCCTTGTCCCTTAAGAGATAGGTAGTACTTTCCATGGTATGGCCTGGGGTATGCAGCACCTTTATGGTAAGCTCCCCCAAAGAGAATTCCTGCCCATCCTCAGCTATTATAGCCTCATAGGAAGGGTTGGCCATGGGACCATAAACGATGGGGGCCCCGGTTTCTTTGGATAGGGTAAGGTGTCCACTAACAAAATCGGCATGAAAATGGGTCTCAAAAATATATTTCACCTTGGCATTATCTTCTTTCACCCTGTTTAGATAGGGTTCTACCTCCCGAAGCGGATCAATGATAGCCACCTCTCCTTTACTTTCTATATAGTAAGCGCCCTGCGCCAAACATCCCGTATATATTTGCTCAATTTTCATCACACTCAATTTTATTACTTAATTAAAATATATTAAGGCCTACTTGCCCAATCCCATCCATACAAGCAGCACCTTCTAATTATGGTAGACAATTGCTTGCCACAATGATAACTGCCCCATATCCTAGCAAAAATAATAGATTTCTTTCACTTGCAGCCCTCTATTGATGGCCTAGGTTTTGGAAGGCCACCTTTTCCCTTAGAGCAGGAATGGCTTGGGGATCATCAAAATGATCTACGGCTTCTTTTATCCTTACAAAAAGGTAGGCTTTATCCAAGGAATCTACAATTTCACTATTAAAAATAATATCCCTTGTAGGCCCTATGGCCCCGGCAATATAGAATTGAATATTCATCTTATGGATTTCGCCGATCAGTTGCACCAGCATATTGGAGGCAGTTGCATCTATATAATTTATGGCTTCCGCATTTAGGATTACCGCTTTCAACTTAGGCCTTCTCACGTCAATAAATTTCAACATTTTCCTTTTAAAGTAGGAAGAGTTCCCAAAGTATAGTTGGGAGTCGAACCTAACAATCAATATATCCTCACGGACCTCCACCTCTTCCCCAAATCGGTCCACATTTCTATAGTAGTCCGAATTTCTAATTTTGCCCAAAACTGCAAAATGGGGCTTGGAAGATCGGTACACCATCAGCAATAATGCCAATAGGATCCCCATAAGTATTCCACTAACAATACCTACAAACAGCGTTACCAAAAAGGTGAGCGCCAATACAGAGAACTCGTCTTTATGCTGATTCCACAAATATTTGGGGTAGGATAGGTTAATAAGCCCAAATACCGAAACCATAATAATGGAGGCCAATGCCGCATTGGGCAGATAATAGAACAAGGGTGTTAAGAACAGGAGGGTAAGCACTACCATGGAGACACTAATTACCGAAGCGATAGTACTTTTCGCTCCCGCAACAAAATTAATGGCAGACCTAGAAAAGCTGGAGGTAACGGGATAGGCCTGAAAAAAGGACCCAATCATATTAGCACTCCCTAAGGCTACCAATTCTTGGTTAGGATCTATGGTTTCTTCCTTATTTTTTTCTTCAAATGCCTTGCCTATAGAAATGGCCTCCAGGTATCCCAAAAACGCTAAGGTTAATGCAATGGGCCATATCTGTGAAATCTTTTCCCAACTGATGTTGTGCATTTGAAAACTAGGGAGTCCGGCTGGCACTTCGCCCACCACTTTCACATGCTTTGCTTCCAGATCAAATAAATATACTACCAAGGTACTGAGCACCACTACCAGCAGGATAGCGGGAAACCGTTTAAACCATTTTTTAAAAAAGCTAATAATAAGAATCCCCGTAAGGCCTATTGCAAAATCGTAGAAATTAATGTTGCCCAAATTTTGCACGGCATTAACCACGAGTAGGTGAAATTTATTGTTATTGGCTATATCGGCACCCAGTAAATGTTTTAGTTGACTAAAAATAATGATTAGGGCTGCGGCGGAGGTAAAGCCACTTATTACGGGCTTGGACATAAAATTCACCAGAAATCCCATCCGCAGTAGCCCCAAGGAAAATTGAAAGAGTCCCACCATAAAGGATAGGAACAATGCCATGACAATATAATTTTCCAAGCCTGTAATGGCCAGGGTCCCCAATCCCGCAGCAACAAGAAGCGAATCCATTGCCACTGGTCCAACAGCTATTTGCCTAGAGGTCCCCATAACGGCATAGACCAGTACGGGAAACAAGGAAGCATACAGTCCGTATACGGGCGGTAATCCTGCAATCATGGCATAGGCCATCCCCTGTGGAACAAGGATTATCCCTACTGTGAGTCCGGCCACTATATCTTTCCTAAAATAGGATTTCTTATACTTTGGCAGCCAATCCAAGAAAGGGAAGAATTTTCTCATTTGACAAAATTAGTATTAAATACTTAAACGGAATGTAGCAATAGGCCCACAATTCTAATACAGCCAGATAATCTTACCACAATCTTTCTATAAAAATAACACCATTTTATTGGATAAGATGCTAGCCTTGGAATCTATTGGTATTAATGCCTTAGTCCCAATAAATTTTGATTCAGGAAAGAGGTTGATCCTAGCGTGCAGCAGTTAATGACCTTTCCTTATCTACCCCACCGTTTTGATAACAACTAGCCCAACTACCTAAGCTATCTCCTACGGTACCTAGGTATAATCACAGTATGTTTGACTAAAAACCCTATCTTGCGGCCGTGAATTTTGAAAAACCATTAAAGATGCGAAATTACCCTATAGTTATTCTGAGCTGTTTATTAGGCTTTGTATTTACCCAGTGCAGTACCGTTAAATCCGTTTCCCAGCAAAAGGACGATGGCTGGGTCCAAATGTTCAACGGAGAGGATTTGGAAGATTGGACCCCAAAAATCCATCATTACGAGGCAGGTGATAACTATGGGGATACCTTTAGGGTAGAAGACGGTATTATAAAAGTGCGCTACGATAAATACGAGGGGGATTTTAATGAGCGTTACGGGCATCTTTTTTACAACACTCCCTATTCCTATTACCATTTAGTGGTAGAATATAGGTTTGTGGGCGAACTCCATCCTGGGGCACCCGGCTATACCATAAAGAATAGTGGGGTTATGTTCCATTCTCAGGATCCTAACACCATTTTAAAGGAGCAAGACTGGCCCATTTCTGTAGAACTGCAGTTTTTGGCCGGTTTAGAAGAAGGTAAATCGCGCCCCACCGGAAACATGTGTTCTCCTGGTACCAACGTGGTTTATGAGGGAAAAATTGACCCACGTCACTGTATAAATTCCACTTCTAAAACCTATTATGGCGATCAATGGGTCCGTGCAGAGGCCATTGTACTAGGAAGTTCCTTAGTTACCCATATTGTTAATGGGGAGAAAGTATTAGAATATACCAATCCGCAGATTGGAGGTGGGGTAGCCAATAGGTACGACCCGGCCATTAAAATTGACGGAAAGCTTTTAAAAGAAGGGTTTATTGGCCTACAATCTGAAGGTCAGCCTATAGATTTCAGATTAGTTTCCATAAAAAACCTAAAAGGTTGTATGGATCCAAAAGCAAAAAACTATAAGGATTATTACATAGAACCCGCTCCGGAGGCGTGTACCTATTAACCTCCTCGGTTATATTTATTAAAAGCGCCTAGTGTTTTGGATAGTCCAAAGCAATAGGCGCTTTTAATTACAGTTACTCCGTACTGGGGATTGAATTGCAGTTATAGGTTCAGGATTTTTATATGATTGCGGTTTAGCTGAATATCTCCCTCTTTTTCCATCTTTTTTAGCAATCTGGATACCACCACCCGAGAAGTATGTAAGTCGTACGCAATTTCCTGATGGGTGGTATAAATAACATCATCCTGGGTTACTTTGGCCTTATCGCGCAGATGCTTTAGGAGTCGCTCATCCATTTTTAAAAATGCCAAGGAATCCACAGTTTCCATAAGCTCCATCATCCTGGAGTGGTAACTATCCAAGATAAAATGTTGCCAAGACTTATATTTCCCCATCCAGGATTCCATATATTCTACGGGGATCATCAAAAGTTCCGTGTCGGTTTCGGCCACTGCCCTAATTTCACTTTTCTTTCCCCCAAAACAACAAGAGAATGTCATGGCACAGGTATCACCACGTTCAATAAAGTAGAGTAACAGTTCATTGTGGTCATCATCTTCCCGCATCACCTTAACCGCACCTTGCAGCAGTAGAGGCATGGTTTGAACCACATCGCCGATATCCATCAACTTCTCCCCCTGCCCTATTTTCTTATAAATCCCTACATTTCTTATTTCCTCCAACAATTCCTCCTCAAAGAGATAGCTGTAATAACGTTCTAATGCATCCTTCATATTCCTTGACTTCAATTAGAGGGCTCCAACCTCACTAAAAATTTATTCTGACTGCTATTCAACTCCATAAAACCCGTATGCAATTGCGGCTGCTTTACATTATAGGGGTAGAAAGTAATAGGCTCTATACAAACCATGTTGGATACTTCCGTCCACAGCATAAAATGCCCAAATCCTTTGGTGTAGATGGTTAAGTTCTTTTCATCGGACAGGGTGATGGAGTTACAGTTTAGTACGGGGAGTGCCCTATTCCCTACTTCCAATATCTGCGCCAAGGAAATAGTTCTGTCTCCGGCGAGCACAACCGGTTCTGCAGTATGCAATTTAAAGGCAGGGTGATACCCCAACATAAATGGCATTCCCTCTTCCCCATTAATTTCAAATTGAATGTTTAATCCATCATCGTCCAGCGCAAAAGATTTTACAAATTGAAAGCTATAGGGCCAAGCCAAATATTCTTCGGTTGATTTATCTGGATATTTACTGTTTTTAACCAAGCTACCTGCCTCATATTTTTTAATAAAACTGGCGCTATGTTCGGTTTGTTGCAGTAGTTCATAATCCATTTCACGAAGTAGACCGTGTTGATCTTGAACGGCCACTCCTTCTGGGGTCTGTACCCTAAAATTTGCTTCTTGGGTAGGCCCTATTAGAGGAAACATCTCGGTATCCGAACTTCTCCATCCTGGACTTCCTTTCTGGTGGATATATTCGTGACCATCTACCTTATACCCTACCAATTCTCCTGCTTCTATAGCAACTATTTTCCCGTCTTTTTTTAAACTTAGCATCTATATCTATTGTTGTATTAATCTATATATCATTACGGCAGTACGTTTTGTAAGTGCCTCTATGGTGTTTAAGTTTACCGTCTCCTGGGGGGTATGCGCCCCAGACCCCATGGTTCCCAATCCGTCTAAACAGGCTACATATTCTGCCACGAAGGAAGTATCTGCAGCGCCTCTTTTTCCTGGATCGTAAGCTTCCACCTCCCCTTGACCCAAAGCCAGGCTCACCTCATTTAATTGCGCCAACAATTGTAGGTTTCCTTCCGTGGGGACCATAGCGGGATAGCTATCGGTAAAGGTTAATTTAGCGGAAGTATGTGGCAGGTTCTCGGCTGCGATCTGCCTCATTTTCTCACGGGCATTTTCTTTTTGCTCTTCCGATATAAAGCGGAGCCCTCCTTTTGCAATGGCCGATTGTGCCACTACATTGCTTTTCCCAAAGGCTGTTCCACTCCCTGTCTTGGCATCGTATTCCAAAAAGGTCCCTCCCATCATGATACCAGGATTAAAGGTTAAAAACTCCTCACCTCTTACCTCATTATAAAATCCGTTTAGAATACGAGACATTTCAAAAATTGCACCCGCCCCTACCTTATCGCTAAAAATTCCGGAGGAGTGAGCGCGATTTCCGGTTACCTCCAACTCCCATCCAGAGGAACCCCTACGAGCTACCGTGGCATAGTTAAAACCTGTAGAGGTTTCAAATCCCAAGGCAATATCGCTACGTTTGGCAGCATCAATCAAATCCTTCCTACTAATTTCCAAGGGTTTCCCAGTACTTTCCTCATCTCCGGTAAAGGCCACAATAATCTGGGCGTTGTCCAAAAGTCCTTGTTGATGTAGCGCCTTTAGGGCATACAAAATTATAACGTTGCCCCCCTTCATATCATTTCCCCCTGGGGCATGGGCAATACTATCATTTACCATGGTGAAAGTCTGAAAGGGACTGTCCTCCTCAAAAACTGTATCCAAATGTCCAATAAGCAACAATTTTTTTCCTTTATTCCCCGATGTTTCTGCAAATAAGTGTCCGGCTCTATTCATTTCTTCCGGCATAGAAATCCAGGAAGTCTTAAAATTTATATTATCAAAGGCGTCCCTGAATACCATTCCCACCTCTTTAACCCCTTCTTTATTTAGGGTACCACTATTGATGTTGACCACCTTTTTTAAAAAATCTATAGCTTCGGTATTATTGGACTCCACAGTGCGCACCAATTTTTTCTCTACTCGGGAGAGCTTTTGGGCATTTACCGAAAAACCTATAACACACATAAGTGCAAGGGCGAGCATTCCATTCCAAGTCATAATTAGTAGTATTTAGTGGTTAATTATTTCAAAAATCCTTTTTCACGCATCCATGTATCATTAAAGATCTTGCCAACATACCTGCTGCCATGGTCATGGAAGAGAACTACCACCACGTCTTTCTTGGTAAAGTGATGGGCCAATTGCAGGACTCCTTTTATGGCAGCCCCTGCAGAATTCCCTAGAAACATGGCTTCTTCCAATGCCAACCGCCGTGTGTAGAGGGCAGCATCCTTATCGGTAACCTTTGTGAATCCGTCAATAATATTAAAATGGACATTTTCCGGTAAAATATCCTCCCCTATCCCTTCCGTACTATAGGGATAAATCTCGTTGGGGTCAAAGATACCTGTTTCATGATATTTTTTATATACGGACCCATAGGTATCTACTCCCCAAACCTTGATTTCTGGATTTTTCTCCTTTAAATAGGTCCCTACGCCAGAAATAGTGCCTCCTGTTCCCACCCCTACCACAAAATGGGTAATCTTCCCCTCGGTCTGCTCCCATATTTCTGGACCTGTACTAAGATAATGTGCTTTGTAATTGGAGGGATTGTCATATTGATTTACGTACCAGGAATTGGGGGTTTCCGCTGCCAATCGTTTTGCGGTAGAATAATAACTTTTTGGATCTTCGGGAGCTACGTTGGTGGGACAAACGTGTACTTCACTGCCCAATGCCCTAAGAATATCCACTTTTTCCTTGGATTGCTTATCACTGATAACGCAGATCATTTTATAGCCTTTTATAATGGCCACCAAGGCTAGCCCCATTCCCGTATTTCCTGAGGTGCTCTCAATAATTGTCCCTCCTGGCTTCAGCAAACCCGAAGCTTCCGCATCCTCTATCATCTGCAGAGCCATACGGTCCTTTACCGAATTACCCGGATTAAAGGTTTCATTTTTTGCAAGCACTATGCAGGGCAAATTTCCCGTTATCCGGTTTAACCTAATTAAAGGGGTGTTGCCGATGGTTCCTAGTATATTCTCTGCGTATTTCATATACTATAAAGATAATAGATTATTAAAGGAACCACAATTAGCCCAAACCAATCTATAGTAAAGGGAGAAGTTAAGGAAACACACATCCCGATATTCTTGGGATGAACACCTAAATTACACCAGTGAAAAACACTGAAATGTAGCTACTTCCTGGAGGGTTATTCGAATTTAATGGCTTTTACCGGCGCTATTTTAGTAATAACATAGGAGGGAATTAACAGCATCAACAGACACAGAAACAATACCCCAACATTTAAGGCCAATACCATCCAAACATCTATATACACAGGAATATAATCTATATAATACTCCTTGGGATTAGGAAATTTCAACAACCTAAATTTGTATTGCAAGCCAATAATCCCGAGGCCGATAATATTCCCCAATAACAATCCCACTCCTATGAGATAGCTGGCATTGTAGAGGAATATTTTTCTTATGCTCCAATTGGAAGATCCCAGTGCTTTCAATATCCCGATCATCTGCGTTCGTTCCAAAATAAGCACTAGAAGGGCCGTAATCATATTAAATCCGCCTACGATAATCATAATTCCAATGATGATAGCGATATTGAGATCGAAGAGGCCTATCCATTCAAAAATCCTAAAATACTTCCCTTGTATGGTCTGCGTATCCAAATCGGACAAAGTTTTCCCATAGATTTCCCTTGCCTTGACTTCCATTTCGTCAAAATCATCCAGGAATATCTCAAAATTCCCTACCTCGTCCTGGCTCCATTTATTCATATGGCGAATATGGCGGATATCGATAAAGATATAGGAAGCATCTAGCTCCTCAAAACCACTATCATAGATACCTGTTATGGTAAATTTTCGTTGATTTGGCATTTTAGACTCATCGTCTTCCTTAAAAAAAATGGCTACAAAGGAATCGCCCGTTTTAAAATGAAGTCGATTTGCCAGCACTTGGGAAATTAACACTTCCTCATTTAGGTCCTCGGCATAATTAGGTAGGTTTCCATCGACTAAAAACTCTTTAAACACCTCCCAGTTATAATCTTTACCCACTCCCTTGGCAATTATTCCCTCAAAGGTTTCCTCGGTTCTAATAATGCCAGCTTTGGTAGCCACCCCCTGAATGTGCTGAATACCGCTAACAGATTTAAATTCTGGATAGAAATCCTGGTTTAGGGAAACGGGAACCACGGAGACATCCGAGTTATTATTGTCATAGTTATAAATCTGGATATGCCCATTAAAGGCAGCTACTTTCTCCCTAATCTTATGCTTTAATCCCACGCCAGTAGCAATTGCCACCAACATCATAATCACCCCCAAAGTAATTGCTGCAATGGCAATTTTTATTATTGGTGCAGATATGCTAATTTTATGCTCTTTTGCAGTAACCAGCCGCTTGGCAATAAAAAATTCTAAATTCAAATTATGGCAATTTTTTCCGTCTTCAAAAATACTGTTTTATTATTGGTTTTTATAGTATCTTCTTGTGGAAACCCCTCCAAGTCTAACAACAAGGATCAAGGCGCTCATATGAGTACCGCCTCTTTGGAAAACGAACCTCCTATCATTGTAGGTGCCAACCGCACCGAAGAATACCTTCCCTTACTAAAGGGGAAGAAGGTTGCCGTGGTAGCCAATCAGACCAGCGTACTCTTTAAGGATACGGAGCCATTGACCTATACGCACATTGTGGACTCCCTACGAGCTTTGGAGGTAGATATAAAACACGTCTTTGCTCCGGAACACGGTTTTAGGGGCGAAGCCGATGCGGGTGAAAAGGTAACCGATGGGAAGGACGAAAAAACGGGCCTACCCATTATCTCGCTGTATGGAAGCAATAGAAAACCCACTGAGGAGCAATTACAGGATATAGACATTGTTCTTTTTGACATACAGGATGTAGGAGTGCGATTTTACACCTATATCGCTACCATGCAATTGGTAATGGAAGCCTGTGCCGCGCAAAACATCCCAGTTATTGTACTAGACCGCCCCAACCCCAACGCACACTATGTAGACGGCCCTACTATGGAAACTAAGCACCGCGGATTTTTGGGGTTAACCAACATCCCACTAGTATATGGAATGACGATTGGAGAATACGCCAAAATGATTAATGAGGAGGGGATGATGGAAAACCAAGCCAAGGTAGACCTTACGGTAATTACGCTGGAAAACTACCATCGCAACAAGGACTATCTTCTTCCCATTAGGCCATCGCCTAACTTACCTAATAACACCTCCATTTATTTATACCCGAGCCTAGGTTTCTTTGAAGGCACCAATATAAATGCCGGACGGGGAACGGAGTTTCAGTTTCAGCGATACGGGGCACCGTTTCTGGACAGCACCCAATACAGCTTTTCCTATACTCCTGCTCCTAATTTTGGCGCTAAATCCCCCAAACACAATGGGGAAGTTTGTTACGGGAAGGACCTATCACAAATGCCAAAAATGGATAAGGTTGATTTAAGTTTTTTATTGGATGCCTACAAAAACAGTACGGACAAGACAAAGTTCTTTCTTACTAGCGGTTTTACACGACATGCAGGAACCGAGAAACTACAGCAACAGATAGAAGCAGGCCTCTCTCAGGAAGAAATAAAAGCTAGTTGGCAGGAAGACATCAGCAATTTTAAAAAAGTTAGAGCAAAATACCTGATCTACGATTGAGAAGGCGATTTTAAACCTGCCTCTTTGGGAGCTTTATAAGCTTTAAAGGGAATTTGCATCAGTAAGCCAATATTGGAATTTTCCTTTTCATTGAAATAGGTATCCACTCCGTATACGATTTCATCCTTAGGAAGTTTTAAAAAGGTCCCAAAGAGTCGGTCCCAAAGGGAGAAGATATTTCCATAATTACTGTCTGTATAGGGTAGTTTATAATGGTGGTGCACCTTGTGCATATCTGGGGATACAAATACCCAACTAAGCGCATTGTCCAATTTTTTGGGTAGGGCAATATTGGCATGGTTAAATTGAGAAAACAGTACCGAAAGTGCCTGATAGATCATAATGATGGCTACGGGCGCTCCCACTATAAAGGCTCCAAAGCAGGTAAATGCAAATCGCACTACGCTCTCCCCCGGATGATGCCTATTGGCCGTTGTGGTGTCTACCTGATGATCTGTATGATGGATGATATGGAATCCCCATAACAACTTCACTTTGTGCTCTACCCAATGAGCCAGCCATGCCCCTAATAGATCCAACAACAACACCCCTAAAAAAATAGTTGCCCAGAGTGGCATTACAGGCAACCATTGAAGAACCCCAAAATTATTTTCGAGGGTCCAATCACTGGTTTTTAACAGCAAAAAAGCCAAGGGAAAATTTACTAGAATGGTGGTTAAGGTAAAGAAGATATTAACCCCAGCATGCTTAATCTTTTTGTATTTAAGCTGAAATAAGGGGACTATATATTCTAGAATCCAAAAAAATGCTATTCCCGAAACCAAAATTACACTTCTATGGGCCGGGGGGATCGTTTCAAAATAACTATAGATACTTTCCATGTACTAAAAATACAAAATAATTCTTATGGAGAACATGGCGATAAACTACTCATAAACAAACATCTACCACCAAGAGAAGCACATAGCATATAGCACAATTGGTTCCCCTAAACGGAAAAATTATGAAGAAACTCCCTCATTATCGTTGAGTGGCTAAGCTTGCTAGAAAATATAAATAAAGCATTAACCTCTTCTAAGAACTGGCACCTCTCCACTATACAGACAACTAGTTTAGGAGGGGAGATAAGGGGCCGATTATTTTTTTGCAAGTCTTTTTTTCATCTCCTCTACAATGTTGTATGCTGCCGGACAAATAACCACGTTTTTTAGGGTAAGGTTACTTATTTGATGAAATTTTTTTCTATTGGTGTGCGGAAATTCCCGACAAGCCTTTGGTCTCACGTCGTAGATGGAACAGTAATTATCGGCTCCCAAAAAGGTACAGGGAACACGTTGCAATACATAATCCTGTTCCTCGTCTACGCGCAAATAGGTCTCCACAAACTTTTGGGGCTTCATCCTAAAATGTTTGGATATCCTTTCTATATCATTATTGGTAAACAGGGGCCCCGTTGTTTTACAACAATTGGCACATTCCAAGCAGTCTGTGCGCTGAAATTCTTCCTCGTGCAAATCCTGCATAATATAATCTAAATCCTTTGGTGGCTTTTTACGGAGCTTAGCAAAGAATTTCCGATTCTCATTATGTTTCTCCTTGGCGAGCTTTGGGAGTTGTTCTATAGTGTTTTCCAAAATGGCATTGTTTTAGGCCTATTTAAAAATGGTTTATGGTAATTGACCGAACCGGTTTATGGTATCTGGACTAACTAGCTCCCCACTTAAAAATAAATTCCTCAAAATTATTAAAAGTCGACCCCAAATACATATAAAAACCTCATTTTTGCATGGAAATGCTATAAATAAAATGAACAAGGACATCTTAGGCAGCGCTGTACTGGACTATCAAAACGGAAATTATTCCGAGGATATTAAGACCTATTCCTCTTTGGAAGAGGAAGACAGCATTCCTGTCCCCTATCTTTTTAGGAACTACAAACAGATGCCCGCCTTGGAAAAGGAGGCCTTGAAACGTTGTAAGGGAAACATCTTGGATATTGGATGTGGTGCAGGAAGCCATAGCCTCTATTTACAAGAACAGGGACATCTGGTAACGGCGCTAGATTATTCCCCAGCCGCTGTGGAAACCTGCAAACTGAGAGGGCTAAAACAAGTAATGCTGTCAGATATCCTAGAAGTAAAGAATCAGAAGTACGACACCCTGTTGATGCTGATGAACGGGATTGGCATAGTGGGAAAACTAAATAAGATAGATGCCTTTTTAAAGCACTTAAAATCCTTGCTAAAGTCTAACGGGCAAATTCTTCTAGACTCCAGTGACATCATATATATGTACGAGGAAGATGAGGATGGAGGCTATTGGATTCCGGAGGATCAAGATTACTATGGGGAGGTCACCTTTGTAATGGAATACAAAGGCCAGAAAAGTGACCCCTTACCGTGGTTGTACATCGATTTTAACACCTTACAGCGAGCGGCTCATGCAAATAACTTATCTTGCGAACTGGTATATGAGGGTGCTCATTTTGATTATTTAGCAAAACTCACCTTTTTGGAATCATAGACCTCCAGTATTGTAATACAAGACACCCCTTATTAAATTAATCTACTTATGAAAAAGTTTTCCGTATTGTTGGCTATCCTTTTTTTGAGCCTCCTAAGCTGCACCAAAGAAAGTGAAACACCTACTGAAAAGACCCTGGACAGGACCGCCAATTTAAAGGGTCCTGGCGATTCTGCCAACGAATTTCTTTCCGACTCCAAATTTAAAAACTTAAAGATTGAGATTGGCTACGTTACAGGATTTAAGCCTACCGATAGTGCCATTTCCGAATTCACTTCCATGCTATCTGAACGTATTCACAAGGACAACATAGCTATCACCTATCAAGAATTGCCCTCACCGGGAAAGGACAGTCTAAGTGTACAGGAAATTTTTGAATTGGAACAAGAACACAGATCGGTGTACAACAATGGGGATACCCTAGGGCTTTACATCTATTTTTCTGATGCCCCCTCCGATAATGACAAGGCCGAGGACGACCTGGTAACCTTAGGAGCAGTCTATAAAAACACTTCCATGGTAATATACGAGGCCACCATTAGAAAGCTGGCGTCTAGAAGCATGTTAATCTCATCGGCCCAAGTAGAGGCGGCTACCCTGTCCCATGAGGCGGGCCATTTATTTGGATTGGTAAATTTAGGGACCCCCATGGTAAATGAACATCATGACCCAGAAGCGGAACATCATTGCATTGAAGACAACTGCCTTATGCGAGCCGAGTTGCAATTTGGGGGTGGTATTGCCAAAATGCTAGCTTCCAAAGGCGGTAGAACCCCCGGATTTGGCGTGGAATGCATTTTGGATCTCAGGGCCAATGGAGGGAAATAGGTGAGATAGTATTGAGTACAAAGTACTGAGTAGTGAGACTCAACTACCTACTTTGTACTTGGTACGCTTAACAAAAAAACAGGTGAAATTATCTAATTCCACCTGTTAATCCACTATTTTGAAATTCCCTAACGCTCCTAAGGAATATTCAAGTATTTATGAGTTTGTAGGGAAACTTTCCATTTTGGGTTTTTCATCACATAGTCTACAATCATAGGAATTACCTTATCCCGCACACTCCACTCTGGCTGCAGGTATAGAATACAGTCTTTGTTGGTTTTTGCCGCCTCTTGTTCGGCAAAAATTAAATCGTGCTTATTGTAAACAATTACTTTTAACTCGTGTGCCTTGTCGTAAATAACCCCTTCTGGTAATTTGTTCTTTTTAGGAGAGAGACAAATCCAATCCCAGGTACCCGTTAAAGGATACGCCCCGGATGTTTCTATATGCGTTTTTAAGTTTTTAGCCTTCAAAGCCTGAGTAATAGGCCCCATATCCCAGGTTAAGGGCTCTCCTCCTGTTATAACTATGGTGTCCGAATATTTGGCCGCATTATCCACAATTTGCGAAATTTTAGTGGGCGGATGTGTTTCCGCATTCCAACTCTCCTTTACATCGCACCAATGGCAACCTACATCACAACCTCCAACACGAATAAAATAGGCCGCGGTCCCCTTATGGAACCCCTCCCCCTGTATTGTGTAAAACTCCTCCATCAACGGGAGCATAAGCCCCTGATCTACCAATGTTAAAACTTCTTCTTGTACCATACGGCAAAGATAGACAATAGACTATCGCAGCCCTACATTTTTAGTAAATTATATGATTTCCCTACCCACTTCCAATTTCATTAAATTCTCCTACGTTCGAAAAAAATCCAAACTTTAACATATTTAGTTAGGATTCCTTACTATATTTATTGGGCAATATTGCATCAACCTTAATTAAAGTACCATGAAAAAATCAGTTTTTTATCACGCAGGATGCCCGGTATGTGTTAGTGCAGAACACGACATTATAGCACTGGTAGGGTCGGACAATGTGGAAGTAGTACATTTTGGAGAAAGCAAATCCCGTATTGCGGAGGCAGAAAAAGCAGGGGTTAAATCGGTCCCAGCCTTAGTAACCCCCAATGGAAATGTACTTCATATTAACTACGGAGCCTCCATGGCAGACGTTAAGGGCTAGGCTTAGCTTTTTAATCCCATAAAGTTAGGGCCCGTAGTATTGGCGTCCTAACTTTTAAGGTTTTGGCACCACTATATGGATAAATGAAAACACTGTTAAAGGCAACTTGCATAAAACCTTATGGATTGTAACCTATAGTTACCAACCTCATTCCCCGCCCCTATAACTATGTTGGACTAAAAGTATCCTTAGTAAAATCCTTTATCCCATGGTAGTCATAACCTAGCACCATCGGGTTATTTATTTTACCTTTCAGGCAAAATCCAGTTTTTTTATGGACAATAAGAGCGTTTTTAATATAGATCATCAGAATTCCGATATTTCCAGCAAAATAGTGGCAGGATTATCCCGTATATCCGAAGCATTTAAAGTACTCCTTTGGGAAAAAGCCAAACTTCTAGGCCTAAGCCCCATTCAAATACAGCTCCTAATTTTTATCGCCTATCACAAATCGGAAATTACCAATGTTAGTTATCTGGCCAAAGAATTTAACCTTACCAAACCCACCATCAGCGATGCTATAAAAGCACTGTATCAAAAGGGATTGGTCACCAAAGAACATTCAACAGCGGATAGTCGCAGCTACAGCATCCGTTTATCTGAAAATGGGAAGAAAATGGTTACTGAAACCGAAAACTTTGCCAATCCCTTAAAAGGCGGACTTAAAGGAATGGATGACGCCAAAATGGAGCAGCTTTTTACAACCCTCTGCAATTTAATCCATCAATTAAACCAAAGTGGTATCCTTAGGGTTCAACGCAGTTGTTATTCCTGTAAATATCACGATAACAAGCACGGAAAGGATTATTGTAACCTCTTAAATACCCAACTATTAAACACGGACATTAGGTTAGATTGTCCTGAATTTGAGGAAATCACACCGCTATAAATCCCATATCTCCATAAAACCGCACTCCCTAACCCAACTCTACCCCCTTTCCAATATTCTCCCAACACCTTGTGTTATTACGCAAGAATTAGGATATTTACCTCTTTAAGATTTTCCATAGATTTTTGGAACATTAATTTGCGCTTTTATAAGTCGCGACAAACACTATATGTATGAAGAATATTTGGTTATTGAGTGGTATGCTCTTATTATCCTTCTCCGCTAGTTTTGCCCAGCTAGAGAATGTATCACCTCTTTCCATTAAGGAGATTATGCAGGGCGACACCTTTGTAGGTCACCTCCCTTCTAGTCCGCAATGGTCTCTAGATGGCCAAACACTATATTTTAAATGGAACAGGGAGCAGGCTCCCAGCGATTCCTTGTACGTTTATCATTTAAAGTCAGGAAAAACTCAAAAAGCAGATTTTGAAACAGAATACCACTTACCAAGTGCTTATGGCACCTACAACAGTGATAAGTCTAAAAAGCTTTACACCAAAAGGGGAGATATTTTTCTACTCGATGTAAAGAGTAAGGCTATCACCCAAATTACCCATACACAAGCCTATGAGGGTAGTCCCCATTTTACGGAGAACGGCACCAAGGTAGCTTATGTAAAAGACAAGAATCTCTATAGTTGGGATATTAGCGCAGGAACCACTACACAGCTAACCAATTTTAAGTCTATAAAGGCAGATAAAGAGCGAAATGCTAAGGACGAATGGCTCTACCAAGATCAATTGGCACTATTTGACGTGCTACGCACCCGTAAGGAGAAAAAGGACAAGGCCGAGTTGCTAAATAAGCGATTGGAAGCCAAAGCTCCCCTAGTAATAGACCCTAAGGGAAAATCTATTTCCAATCTACGTATTAGTCCAGACGGCAGGTTTATCACCTATTTAACGGCAAAATCCCCTTCGGACCGTAAAGGCACTTTGATGCCGCACTACGTTACGGAATCCGGGTATACCGAAAATCAAAATACACGCTCCAAGGTGGGGGATACCCCTACCCAGTATGAGCTATTTGTTTACGATTTGGCCAACAGAAAGGTTTATCCCGTAGCAATGGACAATTTGGAAGGGTTAGATTATGTTCCGGAATACACCAAGGATTATCCGGACAAGCCCTATGAGAACAAGAATAGAATTGGATATATTTCTGGCCCCTTTTGGAACAAGGAGGGCACGCATGCGGTCTTGGATATTAACACCAACGATTATAAGGATAGGTGGATTGCCTTATTGGATGCAGAAAATGGCAGTATAACCCAATTAGACCGTCAACACGATGAAGCGTGGGTTGCAGGTCCCGGTATAGGCGGATATCGCGGAGGCTCATTGGGATGGATGCCCGATGATAAAAGCATTTGGTTCCAGTCCGAAAAGACCGGCTATTCCCATCTATATGTAATGGATGTAACTACCAAAAAGACCAAGGCACTCACCTCCGGAAAATTTGAGATTTACGACCCACAACTCTCCAAGGACGGAAAGCGCTGGTATTTTACTGCCAACAAAATCCACCCCGGGGACAGGCAGTTTTACAGCATGCCACTTAAAGGCGGCGCGCTGAAACAGTTAACCCATATGACTGGTAAGAACGAGGTTACCTTGTCCCCGGATGAGCGTACCATGGCCATTCTACATTCGTATGCTAATAAACCCACAGAACTATACCTACAAGACAACCCAATTTTCGGAAAATCGAAAACCACTGCAAAGCAGATTACCAATTCCCTTACGCCCGAATTTAAGGAGTACCCTTGGCGCGACCCGGAAGTAATTACTTTTACGGCCGAAGATGGCGCGTCTGTACACGCCCGTCTCTACAAGCCAAAAGCAGAGGTGAACAACAAGGCTGCAGTAATTTTTGTCCACGGAGCTGGCTATCTACAAAACGCCCATAAATGGTGGAGCAGCTATTATAGGGAGTATATGTTCCATAATCTTCTGGTAGACAATGGGTATACGGTATTGGATATAGATTATAGGGGCAGCGCAGGTTACGGGAGGGATTGGCGTACGGGAATTTACCGTCATATGGGGGGCAAAGACCTATCGGACCATGTGGACGGCGCAAAGTTTTTAGTAGATGAATTGGGAGTAGACTCCAATAAAATTGGGATATACGGTGGCTCTTATGGTGGCTTTATCACTTTGATGGGGATGTTTACCGCACCCGAAACCTTTAAGGCTGGCGCTGCAATTAGATCTGTTGGGGATTGGGCGGCCTACAACCACGGATATACGGCACGGATCCTGAACACCCCAGCTACGGACAGTTTGGCCTTCCGAAGAAGTTCGCCTATTTATTTTGCTGATGGATTACAGGGCGATTTATTGATCCTCCATGGCATGGTAGATGACAATGTCCATTTTCAGGATATGGTTAGACTCTCCCAACGCCTGATAGAATTGGAGAAACACAATTGGGAAATGGCGGTGTACCCAGTAGAGCGCCACGGTTTTGTAGAACCCAGCAGCTGGACGGATGAATACACCCGTATTTACAAGCTGTTTCAAAAAAGCTTGCTAAACAAATAGAAATAGGCGGACTTAGTTCGTTTTAACGGCCAGCACCTCGATTTCTACTTTCGCATCCATGGCAAGTCCGCTGGCTGCGAAGGTAGTGCGGGCCGGTTTTTGAGGAAAATAACGGGCATACACCTGGTTAAACGTGGAGAAATTGGCCATATCATGGAGGATTACCGTGCATTTAACCACATCGCTAAGATCCATACCATGTTGTTGCAATACTTCTTGGATATTATGTATGGTTTTTTCTGTTTCAGCTTCTATCCCCCCACTCACCACGGTTCTTGTCCGAATATCGATCCCGATCTGTCCTGATAGGAAAAAGAGGTTTCCAACTTGTACGGCATCGCTAAAAGGGGCCGCTTTCTTGCGTTCTACATGGCTCTCGTGAAATATCGGCCTAACCAGTTCCTGCGCCCTTAGCTCCGTGGTGAAAGCTAGTAATCCTACAAAAAAAATAATGCTATAATATTTCATATCTAGATATTTATTGTTTTCTGAAGATCAAATATAATTCACCTATCTTCATTCGTGCTTGCGACCAGTTTTCGGTCATGCTCATTTCGTAATTCAGAAGTTGGAGAACAAACACAAATATGATCTGCTTTTCTGTTGATTAAAATTAGCCTATTTTTATCAAAAATTAGCCATATGGATTCCAAGGAACAGTTCTTTGCACATATAGAAGAGGGATATACTACCAAGGGTGATTTTATTACCATGGGAGCCGCCATGTATAAAGGGGAAACGGTCACCAACGCCTTTGTAAAAATCCCATTAAAAACCCTTAATAGACACGGACTCATCGCTGGGGCTACAGGAACAGGAAAGACCAAGACGCTACAGGTATTGGCAGAAAACCTATCCGAAAAAGGCATTCCCGTGCTGTGCATGGACTTAAAGGGAGATCTTAGTGGCTTGGCACAACCAAGCCCCGGACACGCCAAAATAGATGAACGGCATGCCAAAATTGGACTGCCCTTTACTGCCTCCGGATTTCCCGTGGAAATTTTATCCCTCTCCCAACAAGGTGGTGTAAAATTACGGGCCACAGTATCCGAGTTTGGCCCTGTACTCTTGTCCAGAATTCTAGATCTTTCTGTTACCCAAGAGGGCATTGTAGCCGTAATTTTTAAATATTGTGATGACAACCATTATCCGCTATTAGACCTGAAGGACTTTAAAAAAGTTTTGCAGTATGCCACCAATGAAGGCAAAAAAGAGTTTGCAGATAGCTACGGACGCATCTCTACCAGTTCTACAGGCGCAATTCTAAGAAAGGTTATAGAATTGGAACAGCAGGGAGCGGACCTCTTTTTTGGGGAGAAATCTTTTGATGTAAATGATCTTACGCGAATTGATGATCAGGGACGTGGTTATATCAATATTATCCGATTGACCGATATTCAGGATCGCCCCAAATTATTTTCTACCTTTATGCTGAGCCTATTGGCAGAAATCTATGATACTTTCCCCGAGCAAGGCGATAGTGGGAAACCAGAGTTGGTACTCTTTATAGATGAAGCACACTTACTCTTTAAGGAGGCCTCCAAAGCATTATTAAACCAAATAGAAAGTATTGTAAAGCTTATTAGATCCAAAGGAATCGGGTTGTATTTTGTAACCCAAAATCCAACCGATGTCCCCGATGAAGTGCTGGCTCAATTGGGGTTAAAAATACAGCATGCATTAAGGGCTTTTACAGCAAAGGATAGAAAAGCCATAAAACTCACGGCAGAAAACTACCCTTTATCCCCCTATTACGACACCAAGGAGGTGCTTACCTCACTAGGCATAGGGGAGGCGCTCATCTCTGCCTTGGACGAAAAGGGAAGACCCACTCCCCTCGCCGCCACCATGCTGCGAGCTCCCATGAGCAGAATGGATGTATTAACCGAGCGCGAACTTCAGGCACTGATAGACAATTCCAATTTAGTAAACAAATACAATGAGACCATAGACCGTGAAAGTGCCTATGAACTATTGAACGCAAAAATAGATCGTGCGGAAAAACTGGCTGAAAAAGAAGATACACCATTGCCTAAAAGTCCCACAAGAACCAGAAGCCGAAGGGCCAGCACCAGACAAAACCCCATAATAAAAGTGCTTACTAGCGCTACCTTCATCAGGGGGGTACTGGGAGTATTGAAAAAAGCAATGCGATAACCCCATCCCTATCGGCCTGTTACATAAAAACGTAAAACCATTAACATAACCCTTATAATTAAACATGACAAGACTCCCCATTTATGCAGTAGTAATTTTATCGTTGTTTTTTATCCAATGCAATACCAACAACGACTTTTTAATCACCAAGAATCAGGCAGGAAAACTAGAGAAAACTTCCACTATAGACCAATTGGAAACAATCTTCGCCTCCGATTCTATCGTTCGGGATACCACCTTTACCAACATTGGGCCTAGGGTGAACAAAATAGACATTTTTGAAAAGGGCGGGACCCATCTTATGACTCTTACCCCAACCAACGATAGCATCCCCAAGATAGGAATCATCCGCGTATATGACCCTAGATTTGTAACCGATAAAGGGGTTGGCTTAAATAGCACCTTTAAGGACATTGAAGATAAGCACGAAATCCAAAAAATTGTTACCGCCTTAAATAACGTGGTGATATTTCTTAAGGATTCGGACGCCTACTTTACCATCGCTAAAACAGAACTTCCCAGCAGCCTACAATACGCTTCTAGTACCAATATTGAAGCGGTGCAGATACCCGATAATGCCAAAATAAAATATTTCATGGTAGGGTGGGATTAATTTACCGAATGAACAAAATTTTATATCATACCTTAGCTTTGTCCTACGGGACCTATTTTAATACACTTGCTATATTGTCGCCCCGCCATGCCGCCAAGAAAGCGTATCAGCTATTTAGTACACCCAGGAAAGGCAGGGTTTTGCCCCACCAAGCGCCATTTTTAAATAAGGCGAAGGGAAAAACTATTTGTGTAAACGGCTTGGACCTCCAAACGTACCATTGGCCGGGAAGTCTTCCTACCGTACTATTGATGCACGGTTGGGAAAGCAATGTATATAGATGGCGCCACCTGATTGCCATATTGCAAGAGAAAAATTTCAACATTATTGCCTTTGACGCTCCCGGACACGGATACTCCAAGGGCAATATGTTGAACTTGGCCACCTATTCGGACAGTGCCCGGCAAATTGTTCAGCACTACCAACCCCAATATATTATTGGACATTCCATGGGGGGCCTAGCCACGCTTCACCATCAATACCAGCACCCCGAAACATCCACTAAAAAAATTGTTTCCTTAGGGGCTCCTGCCGAGCTCTCAGAATTGATGGACCACTATCAACGTCTACTGCGGCTGAACAAAACAGTATTGAGAGGAATAGATCAGCATCTATTTCAGCACCACCGCTTTAGGATCAAGGATATATCAACGCCAACCTTTGCGAAGTCTATTGCCGTTCCAGGTTTAATTATCCATGATAAGGAAGATACCATTACTCCCTTTAGTGCCTCGGAACGCTTGCACCAAAATTGGAAAAGCAGTCAACTAATTGCTACCACCGGCCTAGGGCATTCCCTTCACAAAGAGGATGTAAACAAGCAAATTGCCGCTTTTTTAATCGCTTAGAAGCATATGTTATTTTTGCTATCTTGCAAATCACCAATTAGCAGCCATTGTATAGTTGTCGCTAGGTGAATCGAGATGTTTAAGAATAACAAAATATACCATGCCTGAGATCACCCCTTTTCATATTGCCATTCCTGTCCATAATTTAGATGAATGCCGTACTTTCTACAGGGAGGTACTCCAATGCGAAGAGGGTAGGAGTAGTGACCACTGGGTAGACTTTAATTTATTTGGTCACCAATTGGTAATCCACTACAAGCCCAAAGAAAACAAAAAGCAACCCCATACAAATGCAGTTGACGGCAAGGAGGTTCCCGTTCCCCACTATGGGGTAGTACTCCCTTGGGAGGTTTTTGAGTCGTTTTCCAAGCGGTTAAAAGACAAAGGGGTCCACTTTGTAATAGAGCCCTATATTCGTTTTAAGGGAGAAGTAGGCGAGCAAGCTACTATGTTCTTTTTAGATCCCGCAGGAAACGCTTTAGAATTTAAGTCGTTTAGGGATATGGATCAGCTATTTGCCAAATAACCATTTGTACCATTAGCTAAAATCCCCTAGTGTACATCGTCCTAAGATACCCTTAGGGCATTATTCTAGATTCTCAAGATACGTATTCATTATATCTGGGAGGATTCAAAGGTGGCAACAAAGTACAGGTATTATCTGATCTATAAACATCCATTTGATCCATAAAAAAAGTCCGATAGAACAATAGAACCTCAGCAATCAATTGCTAATCCTCCGCTGCCCTATCGGACTCCAATGTAAAATATTATCAGCGTATTACTGTAAACCTGCGATTTCTACCATTTCATTTACATCCTTATCATAATCAACTCCTGGCACCATAAATCCAAAAAGGTTGAAAAAATCTTTTTCATAACCTTTAAGATCTCCAATGGCAGGCAAGGTCTCCGTGGTGGCTTTTTCCCATAGCTTAGCTACTTCTTCCTGCACGTCCTCACGCATTTCCCAATCGTCTACCCTAATCCTTCCCTGCTCGTCCGTAGGGGTGTTAGCGGCATACAAACGATCTTGAAACAACCGTTGAATCTGCTCTATGCATCCTTCATGAATTCCTTTTTCTTTCATTACCTTGTAAAGCAAGGAGATATATAGGGGAATCACTGGAATTGCAGAACTCGCCTGAGTTACCAATGCCTTATTTACGGAAACATAGGCTTCTCCATTAAGTGCTTTTAATTGATCTTTAATTTCAAAGGCGGTGGCCTCCAAATGGTCTTTAGCCCTACCAATAGTACCTTTTCTATAAACAGGTTCTGTTAGCGAAGGTCCCACATAGGAATAGGCTACAGTTTTACATCCCTGAGCCAACAGGCCTTCTTCCTGAAGGGCATCCATCCACATTTTCCAATCTTCACCCCCCATTACGGCAATGGTATTATCTACATCATCGCCAGCGGCAGGTGCAATGCTAATTTCGGAAACCACTCCCGTATGGAAATCCACTGTTTTGTTCTCAAAACTGGCACCAATAGGCTTAAGTACGGACTTATACCGAACGCCCGTTTCGGGATGTGTTCTAACCGGAGAGGCCAAACTATAGACCACAAGGTCTATCTGCCCTAGGTCTTCCTTAATTAAATCTAACGTCTGCCGTTTAATCTCCTTGGAAAAGGCGTCCCCATTAATACTTTTCGCATAAAGTCCGGCTTTATGGGCTTCCTGCTCAAAATAAGCACTATTGTACCAGCCTGGAGAGGCGGGCCTGCCTGGAGAAGGCGGTTTTTCAAAAAACACCCCAATAGTAGCTGCTTCAGAACCAAAGGCACTGGTTATTCTGGAAGCTAGGCCAAAGCCAGTTGAGGCTCCAATAACCAACACTTTTTTTGCTCCGTTAATAGCTCCTTTAGATTTGATATAATTTATCTGGTCTATTACATTTTGTTCACAACCCGAAGGATGCGAGGTGAGGCATATAAACCCTCTTGTTTTAGGTTCTATAATCATGTTCTGAATCTTTTATCAATGCTATACGATCTACATATAGCGAAATGGTTCCTAGTGTTTAAAATTTACCAATTATCGAAGATAGTTAAAAGAAATAAAAGACCGCATGGAGGAAGGTAAAATTGAGTACAAAAACCGCCAAAATGCTCCGTAATGACGGATCTCCTGTAATTATTTACGCCCTTTCCACCTAACAGCTGTTTTATTACAGCTTGCTATAAATGATTAGTAGAGCTAATGACCAAGTAGCTATAGAAGTTGGTAAGCAATCAATCTCAACACACATATACAAACGAAGACCCACTAATAGCCAAAGGATTGGCATAACAAATAGACTAAAGTTCCGTTATAGGAGAAATAGATTAAATACCCTCGGTTTAATTCATTTACCATGAAAAAAATTGCCCTCGTATTAACCGTATTTTTCTGTTGTATTGCCATTGGCAGCTGTACCAATGACGAAAATGATGATAAAATTGATATCCTGACTCCAAATGACAGCAGCAAGGCCGTACTACCAACCTTAATTTCGGAGTTTTATCAGCTATAAATTAAACCAGGAGACAGTTCTACCAGAGTAATTATTTTTTATAAATCCAATTGGTTATCAATAAAACCTGGTTAGGCAAAGGTAATGGTAAACGTAGCCCCTTCATTTACCCTACTATCTACACGAATACTACCTCCTAGGTCGGTTAGCTGTTGATATACTAGATATAGTCCCACTCCTTTACTATCACTATTTCCATGAAACCTTTGGTTTAGGCCAAATATTTTATCCCCTACGGCTTCCATATCAAAGCCCAAACCATTGTCTTTAAACACCAGTTTTTTCTGGTCATCATCAATAAAGGTGATCACTTGGATATGAGGCGGAACCTCTGGCCTTGCATATTTTATGGAGTTGGTTAAAAGGTTTAGGAATACACTCTCTAGATAATTTTTGTTAAAACTAATGGTAGGCAATTCAGAAAAATCCACCTCTATTTTCGCCTGGGAATTTCCTAAGAGAGAGCTTATGGATTGTTGAACTTGATTAAAAGTAGCCTCTATATTAACTTCTTCTAATGCTACTGACAACGTCTCGTTGGCACTTAACAAATCCACATACTTATTCATGGATTGATGAAGGCCTTCGGTGGCCATCCTCATAAAGCTCAAGATCTCCAAAACTTCAGGATTGGATATTTCAGAAAGGTCCAATAAACTAAAGATGGACAATAGATTATTTATGGGAGCTCGTAGGTCATGGGAAGTGGCGTAGTTAAGTTGTTTTAGATCCTTGTTTATTTTTTCGAGTTGCACAATGTGACCATTCCGCTCTTCCTCCAATTTCTTTTTATGGGTAATATTTTTGGCTATTGCATAAATTAATTTTTGCTCGGGTAAGGGAATAGAGGTCCAATGCAACCAGACCACTTCCCCGGAGGCAGTTACAAATCGGTTTTCATAATTAATCAAGGGAACCTCTTTCTTTAAATTCTCACGGTATTTTGCCGTTAGTACCTGGTCTTCTTCATAGATAAATTCACGGATCAAACTAGAGAACAACACCTCATCTGGGTAGCCTAAAAGCTTTTTGAAAGACGGATTTATTCTTTTAAAGTATCCGTCATAGCCAGCAATAACGAGCATGTCTAGCGACAGCTCAAAGAAAGGCTCTAGACTGAGCTCTGTGGCGTTATCCATAAATATTTTTTTTGAAGACGGAAATATACAATTTAATTTTTCTTTACAACACCCAGATAGTTTCCTCCTACCTAGATATCCTAAAAAATCAAGAATAGTAAGACCTCAAAATTATTTATTTATGTCATAGAATAAAAAAGCCCGCAAATACAGTTATTTGCGGGCTTCAAACTTTTACTTTCTGCTTCTATGTCTTTCCCTAGCTAGAAGCGTATTCTTTAATAACATGGCAATGGTCATGGGCCCCACTCCACCTGGGACCGGAGTGATAAAAGAAGCCTTTTTACTGACATTCTCAAAATCTACATCCCCAGTTATATAGTAACCTTTTTTCTTGGTATCGTCTGGTACCCTAGTTATACCCACGTCTATGACTACTGCATCGTCTTTCACCATTTCCGCTTTCAGGAAATTGGGTACACCCAAGGCCGAAATTATGATATCTGCCTGCGAGGTAATCTGGGTGATATTTTTAGTATGGCTATGGGTTAGGGTTACCGTAGAGTTCCCTGGCCACCCTTTTCTACCCATCAAAATACTCATGGGCCTACCTACAATATGACTTCTTCCAATCACTACAGTATGCTTACCCTGGGTATCTACCTTGTACCTTTCCAACAATTCCAAAATACCGAAGGGAGTTGCTGGGATAAAAGTACTCATATCCAAGGCCATTTTCCCGAAGTTTGTTGGGTGGAAACCGTCTACATCCTTATCTGGATCTATGGCCAATAACACCCGTTGGGTATCTATTTGGTCTGGTAATGGCAACTGCACAATAAATCCGTCTATATTCTCGTCTTTGTTGAGTTCTTCAATCTTATTTAACAACTCACTTTCGGAGGTGGTACTGGGTAGTTGCACTAGGGTAGATTCAAATCCTACGCGTTCGCAAGATTTCACTTTACTACCTACATAGGTTAGGCTAGCACCATCGCTACCTACAATTACTGCGGCCAGATGAGGCACTTTTTCTCCCCGTTCCCGCATTTTCGCCACCTCTTCGGCGATTTCCTCCTTAATTTGATTCGATACTTTTTTACCGTCTAAGATTGTCATTAATTTAAAGTTTAAAGATTAAGGTTCAAGGTTGGCACTAGGTAAACTTTGAGCCTTTATATTCTGATTTGGAAAGATAATTCATAAAGGAGCTAATTTTTTTTACTTTCCAAAAGCACCTTTTCCATTAGTTCGTCGAAAGTTTTTTTATCTATATATTTTCGATCCAGTGTGCGATAAAGCTGAGAACGAAGTTCGCCACAGGACGCTTTAGCTATACTTAAGAATTGCATAAACTCGCAGTTACCATTTCGTTCAAAACCCTCGGAGATAGTATCCATAATGGACCCAGAACTTCTATCCATCTGGTTCCTTAAAACATAATTTTTCCCTAAGGCAATGGTTTCAAATATTTGGTTTACTTCATTACAGATCTCCCTAGCCAATTGCCATATTTCCAAATCCTCAAATCTTTCAATCTTGGCCATTTTGGAGTTTTCTTTGAACATTAAACTTTGAACCTTGAACCTAAGACAAGCCTACCTCATCCCCTTCATGGAATTCATCATCTGCATCATCTTTTTACCGCCACCACCTTGCATCATCTTCATCATCTTGCTCATCTGGTTAAATTGTTTTAACAGCTGATTTATTTCTTGGATACTAGTACCACTTCCTTTCGCGATTCTCTTTTTACGACTGGCATTCAGCTTGGAGGGCGTGGCTCTTTCATCTGGGGTCATAGAATGGATAATAGCCTCGATATGTTTAAAGGCATCATCATCTATATCCAATCCCTTTAAAGCCTTGCCTGCTCCTGGGATCATCCCCATCAAATCCTTAAGACTCCCCATCTTTTTAATCTGCTGAATCTGACTTAGGAAGTCGTCCAGTCCAAATTTATTCTTGGCAATTTTCTTCTGGATCTTTCTGGCCTCTTCTTCATCAAACTGCTCTTGGGCACGTTCTACCAAAGACACCACATCTCCCATCCCTAGGATCCTTTCGGCCATACGAGAAGGGTAGAATATATCTATGGCATCCATTTTCTCTCCGGTACCGATAAACTTAATAGGCTTATCAACCACGGATTTAATGGATATGGCGGCACCCCCACGGGTATCCCCATCCAATTTGGTTAATATTACCCCATCAAAATTAAGGATATCATTAAAGGCCTTTGCAGTATTTACAGCATCCTGACCAGTCATGGAATCTACAACAAACAAGGTCTCTTGGGGCTCAATTGCCTTATGGATGGCCGCAATCTCATTCATCATTTCCTCATCTACGGCCAATCTACCCGCGGTATCTATAATCACCACGTTATTCCCATTCGCTTTAGCGTGGGCAATTGCTGCCTTGGAAATAGCAACAGGGTCTGTATTTCCACGATCGGAAAAGACCTCTACTCCTATCTGCTCCCCTACCACATGTAGCTGATCTATAGCTGCAGGCCTATATACGTCACAGGCAACCAATAAGGGGTTTTTGGTTTTCTTAGTCTTAAGAAAGTTTGCAAGCTTTCCTGAAAAAGTTGTTTTACCAGACCCCTGTAAACCCGACATTAAGATCACAGATGGTGTTCCAGAAAGATTGATTCCCTCTGCATCACCCCCCATAAGTTCGGTGAGTTCGTCTTTAACCAGCTTTACCATTAATTGGCTGGGCTGCAAGGAGGTCAATACGTTTTGGCCCAAGGCCTTTTCCTTGACCGTATTGGTAAACTCCTTGGCAATTTTAAAATTGACATCGGCATCCAATAGGGCTCTCCTAACCTCTTTTAAGGTTTCCGCAACATTAATTTCCGTAATTTGTCCATGTCCTTTTAGAACATGTAACGCCTTATCTAACTTATCACTTAAATTATCGAACATAGTCTTACCGTATTAACAGGAAAGCGCAAATTTAAGAATAAGTAAGGGAAGTGTGAAGCTTGAGATTAAAAATATAAACCTAAAAAGGGCAATCCCAGCTTGGGATTGCCCTTTTATAAAAAAATCTGGGGCAAATTTGGTTATTTTCTCTCAAAAACTAGGAGGTCTACACTGCCATCCGAACTGACATCCAGTAATTCAATTCTATTTTCAGTGACTCCTACTATTCTCCAATGGTCCGTAAGGTCTTCCAAAGACGCTTCCAATCCAAAATTTAGATAAAACTTTAGCTTGCCCTCGCTATTTCTAATAACGCGCCACAATCCGAAGTGCAAAGGAACATCATTAGTTGATACTGTTACCAAGGCATTTAGAGCAAAATTAAAATCCAGATTGGCATAATCTTCGGTCTCATCTTCTCCATCGTCCATATACTTAGCAACTACCCACTTGCCTTGTCTTAGGATATTTCTGATTTCAACCACATCGCCATCGCCATTATTATCATCACACACCCTTTCAAGAATAAGCTCGTAATCATCGTCCTCACCTATAGAGAACCCTAGATATTTATCCCTAAGATCAGATAACAACCATTCAAAACTAACTCCAGGCTCTTCGCCCATAGTAATAGCCATTACCAAACGACCTTGTGCATTGGTGGTAATTCCCCATGTTCCTTCGGAAGTATCAGTTCCATTGCTCAGGGTAACTACTCCTTCTGCCTTAAAGCTGAATTCGTACCCCAACAGCCTGTCTAACTCTTCATCATCTACTTCAATCTTCCTAATTACCCAGCTACATTCCTTCAGAATTTCCCTTAGGGTATCTGGAGTATTGTCTACAATACCACAGGCCTTTCTCAGGATAATCTTATTATCATCATCGGCAAATAATTTAATTTTTCCGTCACCAATATCATATACAAACCACTCCAAGGAGATGTCTACCAATACATCAAATTCCAGTTGTAATTTTACACGTTCATTAACCACTACGGACTTCCAGCTTCCCACAAGTTGAGTTCCAGACCTATCCCTTACTACTACCGTACCATCTTCCTTAAAGTTCATAAGGTTATCAAAATATTGCGGAGTATTGTTTTGATCTTTGGTTTCCACTTCTTTCATCAGCCATGGGCAAGCCACCAAATACTCATTTAAACGCTCCAAGGTAAAATCGCGCTCCTTTTCATCATCGTCATCATCGTCTTCACATTCATCCTTAGCATTTTCTATCACCTCGGCCATTTCTGCATTGCTATTTACCCTAACCTCGGTATCATTGTATAACTTTAAGGTAATTGGAAACTGGAAACTCACCAATTGATCATCTTTCAAATCTTTAAAATAACGTCTTAACTGCATATCATTGGCCACGCTTACACTACCAGTTTGCTGTAAGTTAACATCAAAGGAGTACACAGTAATTGGATATACAAATTCCACACAGTCTATATCATCGTCATCCCCACCTTTTCTACAACTTTCTGCCAGCTCCTTCATTTGCCCCATATTGGCAATAGTGATCTCACTGTAGTCTGAAAAGGTAATGGTAACCGGGAATACAATATTTAAAATACTTCTATCGAACGCTACTCCTCCCAATAGATCTTTCACGAATTTTAGATCTTCCTTGGAGTTTATTTTTACCTCCAGGCCATTCACATTTACCACATACGGAAAATTAATAGCAAAACAACTAGAGTCGTCTATAATATCATCATAGGAACCATCCCTAGCAGAGGCCCTCTTAACTAATTTCGCTGTGCTGGAACTGGCATTAATAGCCTCCTGATTGTTCCCCTCTGGCAATTCCTCTATTTCCTCCTGGCAGGCACCAAGACCAATCAGCAGCAAGAGCATACTGATATATCCAAAATACGACAATAACTTTTTCATAATGATTTGGTTTTCTGTTTGTATACCCTTATAACACCCTACTTTAAATATACCCTACTTCGTTTATTAATTATTTTTAAAATATATTTGAACAAAACAAGAGTTTGAAGGCAGATAATATAAACAATGTTTGCGAGGAAGAGGTGTACGCATCCATTTTTAGCACCCACTCCAAAACTATTTTCAATTATATATACTATAAGTTTGGGAATGAGGAGAAGGCTTATGATGCGGTACAGGAAGCTTTTATAAAACTATGGGAGAACTGTGCCAAGGTTTCCCCGCAGAAAGCTAAGTCTTTTGTCTATACCGTAGCCAACAACCTGTACCTAAATGTAATAAAAGCAGAAAAGGTACGCCTAAAGTATAAGGAGAAGGGCCCCAGCACGGAATATGAGTCCCCAGAGTTTATTTTGGAACAACAAGAGTTTAAGGAAAAATTAGACAATGCGCTACAAGCTCTCCCAGAGAATCAGCGCACCACCTTTTTACTTAATCGGATAGATGGAAAAAAATATGCAGAAATCGCGGAAATGGAAGGAGTAAGCGTTAAAGCCATCGAAAAAAGAATGCATCTAGCTCTGAAAACGCTTCGGGAGCAGATTGATGGAATATGATTTTATAGTAGTAAGTGATCAGTAGGCAATAGGCAATAGGCAATAGGCAGTAGGCAGTAGGCAGTAGGCAAAATAAAACTTCCCTGCATAAACAAGACTAACACCAGTTTTATTGCTGCCTGAAAACTGAATACCACCTACTAGTTATTAGTTACTAAAAATGGCATCAAAGCGTTTTAATAAAAATCAAATCTCAACACAATATAAATATCTCAACATTAATGGTAGGGTTTCCACTCTTTAAGTTGTTATACTGATATAAAGCAGATTACCATGGAAGAAAATTATTTGGCAAAGTGGCTCAACAACGAGCTTTCCGAGGAGGAGGTCACCAAGTTTAAGGCCACCAAGGAATATGCGACCTATAAAAAAATAGTGGACGCCACCGCTTCAATGGAAGCGCCGGAATTTGATATAGCCAAAGCTAAGCACGACCTGGATCATAGGAAGAACAGTGACCAAGGCGGTAAGGTGGTTACTTTGGGTTCTTTCAAAAAATACCTGCGAATTGCAGCGGTAATAGCATTGGTGGTTGGTATCTCTTATTTTTACAACACCGCTTCCATGGATCAGGTTGTAAGTACCCAGTATGCAGAACGGGCCGCTGTTACCCTCCCGGATAATTCCGAGGTGCTATTAAACGCCGGCTCCAAGATTTCTTACCAAAAAAAGAAATGGGAGAAAAACAGAAATATCGTTTTAGAAGGGGAAGCCTTCTTTAAGGTAGCTAAAGGGGAAACCTTTCACGTTACTACCAATATGGGGGTAGTAAGAGTGCTTGGGACCCAGTTTAATGTAGAAAACAGAGAAGATTTCTTTGAGGTGAGCTGTTATGAAGGATTGGTAAGCGTACGTTATAAAGAAAAAGACATTGAACTTCCCGCAGGCCAAGCCCTTATGGTCATCAACGGACAATTAACAACCTATACCATAGCAGAGGCGCAACAACCTTCTTGGTTACTTCAGGAAAGTTCCTTTAAAAGCGTTCCTTTAAAATTTGTTCTGCAAGAATTGGAGCGACAATTTGACGTAGAGGTAGAAACCAAGAATATCGACTTAAATCAATTATTTACAGGGTCATTCAGCAATACAGACAAAAATCTAGCGTTGCATAGTATAAGTGCTCCTTCTGGCATGAAATATGTACTGGAAGGCAATAAAGTGCTGTTCTATGATGAGACGCCCTAAATACGTTGCAGTTTTAATCTATTTTTCGCTTCTCTTTGTTCCATTTATGGGAAGCACCCAGGAAAAATCCCCCCAAATTCTACCCCTTACACCCTATATAGAGCAACTGGAAAGGGAGCATAACGTAAAATTCTCTTTTATAGATGACGATATCCGCTCTATTAGGGTTACCCTACCCGCCTCCCAGTTATTGGATGAAATACTTAAGGATCTAGAGGTCCAAACAGGCCTGAGAATCTCAAAGCTCAACAACCGCTACTATACGATTGTGAAAGATCCGCTGGTGGATATATGCGGATTGGTGGTAGATAATTTTGAGAACAGCACCCTAAGCAGTGCCACGATTGAGGTATTGGGCACCCCCAAACACATTATTACGGATACCAATGGTCAGTTTCAGCTCTCTGGCATCCCTAGAAAAGCATATATCGCTATTAAGCATCTAGGATACAAGACCAAATACATTGTTGCGGAAGAATTGGCAGGGCCTGCGCCTTGCAGCCTAATCCCCTTAGCAACCCGCTATGAGGAATTGAACGAGGTAGTGGTATATCAGTTTCTAACAACGGGAATTAGCAAGGAAGAGGATGCCAGCATTGTTTTAAATACGGGCAAAATTGGAATTTTACCAGGCCTTATAGAACCCGATGTACTGCAAACCATACAGGCACTACCGGGAATAAAAAGTGTAGACGAAACAGTATCGGACATCAATGTACGAGGCGGCACCAACGATCAAAACCTAATTCTTTACGACGGCATTAAAATGTATCAATCCGGGCATTTCTTCGGGTTAATCTCTGCCTTCAATCCCTATTTGACAGAGAAAGTAACTTTGATAAAAAATGGGACCAGTGCGGAATATGGCGATGGCGTAAGTAGTGTGATAAGCATAGAGACCAAAAATAAGGTGAAACAGCACTTTGTAGGAGGTGCCGGCTTTAATTTATTGAGTGGCGACGTATTTGGACACGTTCCGGTGAGTGAAAAGGTCTCGCTTCAATTCTCCGGAAGGCGATCTACCACGGATTTTTTAAAAACTCCTACCTATGACCGGTTTTTTGAAAAAGCATTTCAAGACAGTGAGGTGGGAGCTGGTAATTCTACCGAAGACAATAAGGGCCTTATCCAAAAAGAGGACTTTTACTTCTATGATGTTACTGGAAAAATTTTATATGACATTAACGACAAACACAAGGCAAGAGTCAGTTTTATTCACATTGACAATCACCTCAACTACAATGAAACCACAGAGAACGACCATAAACAGAGTCTTCTAGAACAGCAAAACTTTTCTATTGGAGGGAGCTTACAAAGTAGCTGGACTCCGCGATTCTCAAGCCACTTAAACGCATACTATACCCGGTACGATCTGGATACGCAAAATTCGGTTTCAGAATCACAGCAGCTATTCCAAAAAAACCAAGTATTGGAGAATTCCATAAAATTGAATACCAACTACCAGCTGGGAAACACCCTAAATTGGCTTAACGGATACCAATTGAATGAAACTGGGATTACCAACCGGACCGTAGTAACGCAGCCTGCCTATAGAAGCAATATAAAGAGTGTAATACTCACTCACTCCTTCTTTTCCGAATTGGCCTACCGCTCCCCCAATAACAAATGGTTTGCCCGCGGAGGTGCCCGATTAAACTACATTAACAATCTAAAAACTTTCGACACTTTTGACGCCCTTTTAGTAGAGCCTAGGATTAACCTCAACTACGCCATCACCAGGGATCTAAAAGTTGAGGCATTGGCAGAAATTAAGAGTCAGACCTCTAACCAGATCATAGATCTAGAGCAAAACTTTTTAGGCATAGAAAAAAGAAGGTGGATTTTATCGGACAATCAAAAGCTACCCATTACCAAGAGCAAACAAGCCTCCTTAGGATTCAACTATGATAAGAACAACCTTTATGTAGGATTTGAGGGTTTCTATAAAAAGGTAGAGGGTATAAGTACTGCTACCCAAGGATTTCAAAACAAGGATCAATTTAATGGTGAAATTGGAAGCTATGACGTTTCTGGTCTGGAGTTCCTTATCAACAAAAAAACCAATACCTATAGCACTTGGTTAAGTTACACCTATAACTACAACAACTATTATTTTAAGGACCTTGTACCGCATACATTCCCCAATAATTTAGACATACGGCATACCATTACCTTTGCCGGCACCTACACCATTAATGATTTTAAGATTGGACTAGGAGCCAACTACCGCACCGGAAAACCTTACACCCAACCACAGGAGGGAAACAATGCCATAGACACCAGCACCTTTCCCAATAGAATAAATTACCAGGAACCCAATAGTAGCAGGTTGCCAGCATACCTAAGGGCAGACGCATCCTTTCTTTATAATTTTAATTTGGGAAGTAGTATAAAGGCCACCGTTGGTGCTTCCGTATTGAATATATTGAACAAAAAGAACATTCTTAACACCTACTATCGTTTAAACGATGAAAACGAAATAGAAACTATCAATAGGGTGTCATTAGGGGTTACCCCTAATGTAAGTTTTAGGATGAATTTTTAGGCTGTAACCACACTGGGCAGTTGCCAGTCCTTCTAATTAAAAAAGTATGATTCTGCCAGGATAGCTATAAAAAAATCGGAGGTCCCGGGAACATTCCCCAAAACCTCCGATTATATATTTATAGTATAATTTATTTGGACAGATCCTTTATTCTAATGTTTCTAAAGGCTAGTTCTGAGCCATGTCCCAGAAAAGCGATATGTCCTTTTTTCCTTAACAATCCTGGGTGATCTTTTTTATCCAAGGTCCCATTTTTGGTGGCCTCCTTTATATTCCCGTCCAAGATTACTTTTCCGTTTAGGGTAATCTTTATATGATCTCCCTTTACAATCACCTCTTGGGAATTCCATTCCCCAACCGGATTTAATGCGCCTCTTTGGGCAGCCATAATCCCATATACCGAACCATGGTACTGGTAGGGCTCTAAGTTGGCATATATCTCGGCAGTATCGTCCAAGATCTGCAATTCTTTCCCTACATAGGCAACATCTCCGGTAAGAGGGGCATGAATCCCTAAACCATTGTTAGCACCAGGAGTTAGTTTAAAATCGAACCTAAAGATAAAATCCGAATACTCTTCGATGGTATATAGGTTACCATGGCCTCCTTGTTTTGGGCGCACCAGCAACTCATTGTTTTCCACAATATAATCGGTTTTATTTCCCGTCCAATGGTCCAATTCCTTTCCAGTAAGCAACGATTTAAATCCGTCTTTCTTTTCAGCATCGGACAATTGATCGCCTCCAGAGCTTATTTCCCTTACGTAGATATTTCTAAAACCGAGATCTTCTCCGTGCGCCTGCAATTCTATGGCTTCTTTTGGAAAGATGGATTGGCTACGATCCCAGTAGTTTTCTAAAACTACATTATCCGTTACCAGCACCCCATTTAGATAAACGGTAACCCGTTCTCCTACCATCTTAATTCTAAACGTATTCCACTCATCCACCGGATTATCTGCAACCACCAACGGATCGCTCTCGTGCTTTTGGTTGTTATAGAGTCCGCCAGACCCTACTTGGGCACCTACTTTTACTAGGGCAGTATCCCAAATCTGTACTTGTGGAGTACCTCTTAAGTAAATTCCGGAATCCCCACCATTGGTAATTTTCCAGTCTACGATCATTTCAAAATCGCCATAATCCTTAATCGTACAGATATTGTTATATCCTTCTCCTTTAAAACCAATAACACCATCCTCTATATACCAATCCCTCATCATCTGCTCGTTGGCTTTTGCCTGCTCCCTTGCCAGTTGCTTGGCAGACATTTTGGATCGTGCAATCGGGTTTTGCACCAAGCCTTCCCAACCTGTAAAGTCTTTTCCATTAAAGATGGGAAGAAAACCTGGGTCATTGGACATATTATTTAAAAACTCCCTTACGTCAATTTTAATATACTGGCTATCAGGACCGGTTAAGTTATCTACGCTCCTAGAAACAATATCACGCACCACATCCCCACTAAGGCCATTATTCTTACCTGGGGTCGGTAGCGCGATGGCAATAGCCGCATTAGAGGCTGTAGTAACCAGCTCCTCATCATTTAGGTACTCGGACACAAAGACCAAAGAAAGGAAGGTCTTCACATTTCTTGCAGCCCTCAATACCTGTTGTTTTTCCCCTGTGTTTTGTGCCTCGGGCATCAATTTCCTAATCAAAAGCAATTTTTGATCGTCAGGATAGTTGGAGCGGACTACTTTGGTAAGATAATTTCCAAAAGATTTTTTTCTGATCTCCCCTTCCTTGACGTTTTTCACCGACTGAAATAGGTAGGGAATGGCATCATTATTCTTCCAATTGGATAGGGCGTTAAGAGCAACTATCTTTTCCTTATCATTCCCAGTAGACAATTGATGGGAAACCAACTTCAATGCCTTATCACTACTTAAGGAAGCCAACACCGGCAACAACTTAGTCTTATCCGATGCTGCATCGTATGCCTCGTATAGGGTATTGGAGAATTTACCGTTCCCATTATTTACAATTTGAAGCAACGCTCGCTGAACGTTTCCTATTTGATTCTCTTGATCCGTTTTACTAAGCAGTCCTAATAGTACAGGTAAATCTTTTTCCGCACTTATGGACGGCAGAGCTTGGTAAACGGCTGTATTCACTTTTTCACTTCCTTGATTTAGTAGCGAAAGAAGGGTATTAAACTGCTCCTTGGCATCTCTGGCCGACAATACATTTACCAATACTACCTTGGCTTCTTCTCCTACTACGGCCAGTTGATCTGCCAACAACTGGTTGTCCTCTGCGCTAACCAACCTCAACAAGGTTTCTTCAATAGCCAATAAGGCTTTAGGAGATTTGGCAGTTAATAAACTGTTGAACAATACGGGCAAAGCCTTGGATTTGTCCTGGTAAGACAATGCTTTAATTCCGGCAATACGCACCGCAACATCCTTATCCTTCACAGCTCTTAGGAGAACCGATTGAAACACTACCTCTTCCTTGTTTTTGGCTAGCATTCTGATAAGTAAGGGCTTGGTTTCCGCAGCAGCCCTCCTATATTGTTTTGCCCATTTGGCCACCTCAGCAGATGATAACTCTTCCCCCGCAGCATCAAAAACAGCACCTACATAGGCGGTATTTTTATTTCTGGATTCCTTCAGCAATACCCTAGTAGCACCCCTACCTTCATTTTTATTTAAGATGTGCACTCCGGCAGACCTAAAATGCAATTGATCCTCGCTCTTGCATTCTTTAAGCAGGGTATTGGCAACCTTATTACTCAAGGCCTTATTAGCTTGTTTCTGGAGGGTATTTCCATAATGGATAAAGGCTATAATACTTTTGGTGTCGTCTAATTGAAAGTTAGACTTGGCAGCCCATTTTTCTAGCACTTCGTAAGAAGCAGGACTTGCAATATTGGCCAGTGCCATTAAGGCTTGCTGCTGCACTGCCTTAGAAGAGGAAGAAAGTGCCGTGTATATGGCATCAACTGCAGGAGCAAACTCTAGCGTTCCCAAGGCATGAAGCAAATCGGCCAACTTATCCCCTGCCGCATAATTGGCAGCATCCAATATGGCATTGGCAGCATTCTCTGTTCCGATAGAAGTAAGGGCAGCAAGAACTGGCTTATAAAGTGCATCGTTCTTTAGCAATTCGCTTAAGGTCGCTACCGAAGCATCTGTCCCGCAATAGATGAGCCTATCTATAAGAAAGGTTTTCACCTCATGGTCCGAAGCCTTATTCAGCGCTTTTAACAACGCATTTTCTACTACGCCGTTTTCTATTGCAGGCTGCAATCCACCGCTATAAATTGCTAGGCTGTTTACGGCGTATCGTACTACGGTATCATCTCCTGTTCCCAGGGGAATTAACCTATCGGTAAATTTCAGTATTCCATTTTCCCCTAGTTCTATAAGCTCTTGCATCAATCGATCGGAATGCTCCAAATCTTCCGTTGGCAATTGTGCCAAAATATCAGCAACCTTGGTATCTAAGGTTCTGTTGTCCTGTGCATTGATAACTTGTGCGCTAACGAACAACAATAGCACACTTATGGTTTTATATAAATTATTCATCGTTTAAATTCTTCTTATTGATTAATATGCCCAAGAGGTTCTCATGGGTTGATCGATCAGTCTATTGGCCTCCTCATCATTGATAAATTCCTGCTTCACCGGATCAAACTCTAAGGTACGTCCTAAACGCAAGGCAATAAGCCCCATATTTACAACAGTACAAGATCTATGGCCGTTTACCTCGTTCAAGGCAAATTTCTGTCTCGTTCTTACCGATTCCGAGAATTCGGTAATCTGCTCTTCAGGATCGGGCATACTATTGATTAAACCTTCAATATTTGGGATGGTAGACTTAAATCCGTTATAGATCTTTCCATTAGGTCCTTCTATATAGGCAGCATCCTTGTCTTTGTTCTCTCCATCAAGAATAATTTGACATCCATCTGCATACGTATAGACTACTTTTCTCCAGGTACCGATGGCATCATAATGTTGTTCTGGGGCATCTACTTCCACTTTTACCGGGCTGGTATTATCCTTCCCTAGGAAATACTGCACAGGATCTATGTAGTGCTGGCCCATATCGCCAAGACCACCACCGTCATAATCCCAATACCCTCTAAAAGTACCATGTACCCTGTGTGGGTGATACGGCTTCTCCGGAGCTGGACCCAACCACATATTGTAATCTAACTCTGAAGGTACGGGCTGCGGGGTTAAATTTTCCTTTCCCACCCAATAGAATTTCCAGTTAAACCCAGTAACCCCACTAATGGTAACTTTTAGCGGCCATCCCAAGGCACCACTATCTACTACCTTCTTTAATTTTCTTACTGGGGTACCCATGCCGTAAAAGTTATCTTTAAATCGGAACCAAGTATTTAAACGGAACATTTTCCCGTGTTGTTCCATGGCCTCCACCACTTTTTTACCTTCCCCAATGGTTCTGGTCATTGGTTTTTCGCACCAAACGTCCTTACCAGCCTCTGCAGCCATAATAGACATTAATCCGTGCCAATGCGGTGGTGTGGCAATATGTACGATATCGACATCCGGGCGCTGCAACACCTCACGAAAATCGCGATATCCGGTTACCCCACTACCAACCTTTTTAAGGGTATTGGCCAAGTGATTGGCATCGGCATCACAAATGGCCAATAGTCTGGTTCCTTCATAAGTTAAATGGCCTTGTCCCATGCCTCCTACTCCAATAACCGCTTTTGTTAATTGGTCACTTGGGGCTATAAAATTGGTTCCCCCCATTACATGTCTTGGAATAATACTGATCCCTGCAGCTGCCACAAGGGATTTTCTTACGAAATCCCTCCGGCTTGTTGAATTTTTCTTCATCGATTCCTATACTATTTCTATTAATTATATGAATATGTGCTATTTACTTCGTCAAAGAAACACCACACTGCGTAAAAATAGGGGTAATATTTGGGGTAATATTTACAGGAAAAGTGAAATGTTTCTAAAAACCTTTCACAAAATGAGGATTAGACCATAGAATTTCCAATGATCTCCTCAAATTTCACAGGGTATGTTTCCCCGTAAAGTTTTTGATACAATTTGGAAAATTTGTCATAGACCGAATGGGCTGTACTTAGTTTCCCTTGGAGAATTAGTATTTTTAATTTTAACTGCAGGGCATTTTCATTTAAATCGTCATAGATATACATCACTTGCGCCAAATCTTGGAGTAGCACCTGATGTTCCTCCAACGATAACCTGGATACAACTACTTGGCAGACTTCCAATACCCTATTACTTAATTCTTCCACAAAGGGATCTAACCAAGCATCCTCTATATTCGCCAAAAAGCGTTCTTCCTTAAGGATAGTCAGTAGTTTTGGCAAGGTTTTCTCTAATTGCATAACCCCAATATCCGTCTTAAGGAAGAAATCTAGGTAATAGAGCACCTCCCTGTATTCACAGAAACAGTCATCCCCTATTTCTAGCACCCAGTGCCTATCCTTAAAGACCAATTGAATGGTAGTGGAAGCAGCCAATATTGCCCTTAGATTCTGAATATTGGTCCCTCGGGTATTTTTGGCCCTGCTTGGACTCATTCCAGGCCAAAGATATTCGGTAAGTTTTTTGGTGCTAATCCCCTTCCTATCCCCCATACTATACAACAGCACAACAAGAAAGAGCTGTTTAAGCTTAGGGGAAAGCTTTTTTGCGATATCGGCCCCGTCTCCTAAGATAATCTTAAGCGGACCAAAGCAGTGGATACTCTCCACAAAGGTCGCACGTTCCTGCTCCAAATTAGGATTTACCTGCCTTGCAGTTACTATAGAAGTAGCAACGGGCTCGCCAGCCTTCCGTATTGTCCGTTTTCTTCTCCGATAGCCATACAGCGAAAACACCAACAGGAGCAGCCCTATCACAATTAGTGGTATAAGAAATCCGCTTAACCCCTTGGCCTTCGCGATGGAGTCTCCCTTGAATTCCTCTTTTATTTCAGAGGGATTAAGTTCCCGATCCCATATTTTAATATCATCTAGATAACCGATGAAAAACTCTTGCCACAAATTACTCCCTACCACCAAGTTATAGTCCGAGGTATCATAATCCTCAATCAACTGGATTTTATCTGTCTGCACCCCGTTTATAAAAAAGGAAAGCTCGTGGTTCCATTTGGAATGCACTAGGGCTACATGAGTCCATTGGTCCACCGGGACCGGAGAGGAGCGGGAGATATAGTCTTTTATATCGGCCATTGTGAAAGTAAGAAAGCCTTTATGTAGCTTTAACACAAAATTCTCCCCCTTGCCCAAAATACTGTTGTTGTTACTGAGGACAGTTGGTTTGATCCATGCTGCGATGGTAAAACTACCTTGCAAGGCCATTCTACTATCCAGACCGGCATCCACATAAGCGCCATCATTAAAATAGCCAACCGTAGCACGATTTCTATCTTCCTCTAATTGAACCTTATTTACAATAAGCTCCTTATTATTTTTTCTGCTAATATTCCTAATCGTAGGACTGAAAGAAAAATGATCGGTAAGCCCATACTCTGGGTCTAAAGGAAAGCCGACAAACTCTTTTAAATTGCCACTATTATCTGCCGTGGTACGAATAATGTCTGGGGAGAAATAATATCCTGCTTTATAGGGGATAAACACCGGCAAATCATCCACAGCTTCCATTGGAAGACTAAAATAGGCGTTCACCCGTAGGTTTTTATGATTCTTGAACCCTACATCCTTTAAGGGTCCCGTTTTGGAATTCACCGTCCCAAAAACCCGTTTCACCTTATTTAACTCCTGTACCAAACTATCGGCCCCTAAGAATTTGGACGGGTCTACTTGTAGAAAGTTAGGCACCCTGCCCATTGCTCTCCAAAGTTGCAACAAGAGACTGTCCTTCATAGGGTGCTCATTCTTCAGCACCACCAAGCTTAGCTCTTTACTCACAGTAAACTGCAAGGAATCTACTTCTTTAGCCTTTCCATTCCACGGCAGGGCATCTACCAGATCTATGGGCACTACAGATACACTATCAATAGAGAAATCCAAATTCTTTAAGGAATTACCGCCCCATAACAACACGGCATCCTTCCCTGAAACTAGCTGTTTTAAAAAGCTCTGGTATTGTTCTCTGGCTTCTGGGACATACACAGCCAGCGGAGCCTTCCCCTGCATTATGGTAGCTAAGTTGGAGTCTTTCACCTCATCAATATCGATTAAGACGTGCGAACGCAACCTAAGCTTCCACTTATCTTCCTCGGAAAGCAGGGAGTATTCTTGCGCAACGCCCTTCCCCATCAAGGGAAGGATCAGCAAGCTGATGAAATATAAAATTAAAGGTCTCTTTAGCAAAATTTACGCAATCGCCCCTTACCGGGATTTAATATTGATTCCGCAATTTAGAAAGAATAAATAGAAAATACACTAAAGACCCAGAGGTATCCAAAAGGTCATCATTAGACAGCCCATCCAGCTTTACTAACTAGGAAATGAACATGAAAAAGCCTACATTCTTTCTGGCACTTGGATTCCCAAAAGCCCAAAAGCAGTGCTAATAACCTCGCTTACCTTTTTTGACAGTTGAATTCTGAAAATCCGTTTATTTTCATCCGACTCCCCTAAAATGGATACGTTTTGATAAAAGGAGTTAAACTCTTTCACCAGGTCGTAGGTATAATTTGCTATTAAAGCCGGACTAAAATTTTCTGCGGCAAGTTGTATGGTTTCAGGAAATAATTGAAGTTGCTTTATAAGCTCCTTTTCCTTCTCATGCATTTCAACCAAATTTGATGGCTCAGAGGCATTTAGGTTCAATTCCTTTCCTTTTCTTAGGATAGATTGGATTCTTGCGTAGGTATACTGTATAAACGGCCCTGTATTTCCTTGAAAATCTACTGATTCCTCCGGATTAAATAGGATGCGTTTTTTGGGATCTACCTTTAGAATGTAATATTTAAGAGCTCCCATCCCTATAATTTTATAGAGCTCTTGCTTCTCCTCTTCCGAATAATCTTCCAACTTACCAAGTTCCTCGGAAATATCGGCGGCAGTACGGGCCATATCCTCCATCAACTCATCGGCATCTACTACAGTTCCCTCCCTACTTTTCATCTTCCCACTTGGCAAGTCTACCATCCCATAACTTAAATGGTACAAGTTGTCTGCCCAATTGAAGCCCAACTTTTTTAAGATCAGGAAGAGTACTTTAAAATGATAGTCCTGTTCGTTCCCTACGGTATAAACCATTCCACCAACGTCTGGATTATCTTTTACCCGTTGTATGGCAGTTCCAATATCTTGGGTCATATAAACCGCAGTACCATCGGATCTAAGCACAATCTTTTCATCGAGGCCCTCATCGGTAAGGTCTATCCACACACTACCATCGTCCTTCCTGTAAAAAACACCTCTTTTTAATCCGTCTTCCACAAAATCCTTACCTAATAGATAGGTATCACTTTCATAATATAGTTGATCAAAATCTACTCCTAGATTTTTATAGGTCACATCAAAACCATCATAGACCCAGGAATTCATGGTTTCCCACAACTTAACCACTTCTGGATCTCCTGCCTCCCATTTTCTTAGCATTTCCTGAGCTTCCGATAAAATAGGCGCTTCTTTCTCTGCCACCTCCTTATCTACACCTTGGGCCACCATATCCTCTATTTGCGACTTATAAGCTTTATCGAAGGCCACGTAATAATTACCTACCAACTTATCGCCTTTGAGTCCGGTACTTTCCGGAGTTTCCCCATTACCAAAATGTTGCCAAGCCACCATACTTTTACAAATATGGATTCCCCTGTCATTAATTATTTGGGTTTTATATACCTTTTTCCCAGCTGCTTTTAGAATTTCGGCCACCGAATATCCCAACAAATTATTTCTAACATGTCCCAAATGGAGGGGTTTATTGGTATTTGGCGAGGAGTACTCCACCATAACAGCCTTATCTTGTTCTTGGCCTACCAAACCAAAGTCTGGATTAGGTAATATTCCTTTAAAGAACTGAAGGTAATAGGCATCACTGATAATGATGTTAAGAAACCCTTTTACCACATTAAAATCCTGAACTTCTTCTACCTTATCTTTTAAGTACTGACCTATTTGCTCCCCTATTTGCACAGGGTTTCCTTTCACCACCCTCAACATGGGGAAAATAACGACCGTTAGGTCCCCGGCAAAATCCTTACGGGTAGGTTGAAACTCTACCGTGGGCAATTCTACCTGATATATTTCGGATACTGCTTCCTTTACCTTCTGGGATAAGACTTCTTGAATGTTCATTAAGTTCTGGTGTTTAAGCCTGCAAAATTAAACAATTTTCTTGTTACTACGAGATGATGTACCCATACAGCCATGGAAGTAAGAAGATTTCTTTAACTTTATATGCTATAACGCCCTAACAAAAGCCCTAGTAGGGAAAAAACAAACTAGAATGCTACTCAACGTTTCCTATAACAATAAAGAAGTCTTCCGAAAAATAGACAAGGAAGTAGGCAAGCCATTTACTATAAAAGAACGGTTTGCCCTAAACGGTATAGGCTCTCCCAAACTGTTTATCGTGGACAGCAGTAGTCAAATAAAGAATTTACTGCTCTTAGACAATAACACAAATACTTGCAATATAGAACTCCGCCCTCAGGGAATCATTATACGATTTAGATCTTTATTGGAGACCTTCGGACTCATTATCCCCTATTATAAATTATCGCTATACAAAACGGATTTGGGACTATATACCATTTACAGGGACGAGTATTATATTCAGATAAAAGCAGACACCAAGGCAATACAGAAGTTTTTTACTAAGATGCTGGGATATAGGACAGACAATTCCCCCACTTCCATTGAAGACCTCTAATTCCTAATTTTTCAATTGACACCAGTTTCTATGAAAACAACAATTTACATCTTGGAAACACGTATTAATTATAAGGGCAGTTAGACTCCGTAAACTATTAATCGAGAAAAAAATTAAGGCACTCAGATCCATTTTTAAAAACCCACTACTCTCCATTTCAATCGGGATCTTAACCCTCCTGATTTTAACGGTGTTCCTAGCTACCGAGGCTACCTACAACACCATAGAAGCAACCTCACTTTGGGTACGAAATTATTTTGGAGCCTTTTATCTCTATTTAGGCTTAGGCTGTGTGCTCTTACTATTGGGCATTGCCTTGTCCCCCTTAGGGAGCATCAGACTTGGAAAATCTTCACAGTTTCCGGAGCATAGTTTTTGGGCATGGATTGCCATGTTGTACAGTGCCGGGATGGGCGCCGGTATATTATTACGGGCGGTACAAGAACCTGTTTTTATGCAACAACATCCACCCTACGCTTCCCAGGCCTCCCCAGACATCCTTGCCTTAACCTACACCTTTTATCAATGGGGCTTTACGGCTTGGGCATTTTACGGACTTTTCGCAATGGTCATCGGCTATTTCCTTTTCACAAAAAAACGAAAGGTATTGGTAAGCGCCACTCTTGAAGACGCAGTATCCCAAAAGCCCATAAAACTGGGCATCGACATTTTAACCATTATTACCACGGTATTTGGTCTGGTAGCCGCCATTGGCCTGGGTACTACTCAGATAAATGGGGGAATAAACCATGTATTCTCTGCAAATAACGGACTATATGCCACCTTATTATTAACCACACTTATCTCTTCCCTTGCCCTATATTCTGCCTGGAACGGTGTTAAGAGAGGGATAAAAGTAATCTCTAAAATAAACATCCGAATTACCCTTGCCTTGTTGTTATTTACTTTTTTCAACAGCGATATCAATATGGTTCTTATAAATTTTTTCAAAGCTACTTGGCAATATTTCATAGATTTTATCCCTATGAGTTTAGCCTATGGAGACTATGATCCGGGCATTGCATTTTTAACGGACTGGACCTATTACTATTGGGCATTTTGGATTGCCTGGGCTCCTTTTACAGGAATTTTCATTGCACGCATATCCAAAGGACGCACCTTGCGACAATTGTCATTGGGAGTATTAATTGTCCCTAGTTTGGGAACATTTTTCTGGTTTTCCGTTTTTGGAAGCTCGGCCTTTCAACTCATAGAGGGCTGGGGCGGTTACCAGGGGGAGTTTAGCGGGGTATTTTCATCCCTATTTATATTCTTTGCCAATTACCCCATGGCCACCCTATTAAACTTGACCACCATTGTACTCTTAATCGGATTCTTGGTTACTTCGGTAGATTCTGCAGTTTATGTATTGAGCATGTTTTCGGATAAGGGGAACAAAAACCCGAAAAAATTACATCGCCTGCTTTGGTCTATTTTCCTATTTCTTACTACCGTTGCCATGATTCTTTTGGGAAATGCCAAACCAGCGGTAGATGTGTTGGTAGCGGCACAAAAGTTATTGATCATCACCTCCCTACCTTTTGCCTTTTTCATGATAATTATGACCCTATTATTTCTAAGGCAGTTGATAATACAAAAAAGGCTTCCTAAATCCGGGCATGAGAATAGCCTAAATTAGGAAGCCTATTAAATTTTGAGTTAAAAAGACTATTCTTTTGGCAAAAACACCTCTGCCATCATGCATCTTGCACTTCCTCCCCCACAGGTTTCAATGGTATCCAAGGAACTGTGTACAATTTCACAATGTTTTTCGATCGCTGCAATCTGGTCGGGCCTAAGGCTCTCATAAGCAGTGGTACTCATCACAAGAAGTCGCTTACTCCCCATTCCCAACACTTGAAGCATATTGCCGGCAAATTGGTGCATTTGCGCCTCGGTAATAGCGATAATTTCCTTTCCATCTTTCTTTAAATGGGAAACCACATTTTTCTTTTCCTTGTTATCATCTATCGAATCCAAGCAGATAACGGCAAAGGTTTCTGCCAAGCACATCATAACATTGGTGTGATAAATTGGTTTCCTTCCTCCATTTACAGATTGGTAAGCGGTAAATACTACAGGAGTAAATTCAAAATCCTCACAAAATTCTATCAAAAGATCCTCATCTGCACGCTGGGAAAGGGCACAATACGCCTTTTGGTTTTCCCTATCCAAGATCATAACCCCGGTAGCCTCAAGGAACAATTCTTCGGCCTCTGCAGCGGTATAATCCATAATATTACGGATAACAAAACCTTTTTCCTCCAAAACATCCAAAACATCCTCCCTACGCTCCTTTCTCCTATTTTCCGCAAATAAGGGATAAAGTCCCACAGTACCATCTTCATGAAAAGATATCCAATTGTTAGGGAACACTGCATCTGGAGTATCTACCTCCTTCCTATCTTCCATTACAATTACGTTTACACCCTTTTCCCTTAGCACACGTACAAAGGCATCGAACTCTGCCTGGGCTCTACTATTTATCTCTTTATTTTTTAAATCAATATCTTCCTGAAAGTAATTGTTTACTGCAGTCTGCTCGTTCATCCGAAAATTTACCGGACGGATCATAAGAATGTTATTGGTAATCTGCATTATTTTAATTTTTAAAAAATTGAAACACTAAACCTAAACGAATTGAATTGGAATGATAATTTGGCTGGCAACGGACCTTAAACTGTCCATGGCCACCGTTTTAAGCCGGGGCAAAGATATCTTTTATTCCCGTAAATGGAGTACTATTGATTTTGTATAAAATAAGCCTTTAGCCTCCCCCACTTTACTGGTACCACTGTCAATTTTTATAGGAAATACGCAACACGTTGTGGCATCCACATAAGCTACTCCCTAACCAGTGGTAAGGTGCTACACCTAAGCAAACCTCCCTGTTTGGAAACTTCCGCATAGGGAATTTCCTCTACGGTTATCCCACGGTCCCTAAGCCAGTTGTTTAACCTGGTAAAATTACGCTCCGACACCACCACGGTTGGCGAAATGGAAAAAACATTGCTCATCATATTATACATCTCCTCTTTGGTAATCTCAAATACCTTGTCTTTCCCAAAGTAATCTACCAACCATTGGTATTCCTCTTCTACCAAGAATCCATTTTTATGCAAAATTGCCATATCCCTACCTATGGGCTGAAAACAACAATCCAAATGCAGGGCATTTTCCTTGGGATTGGTATTGGATTTACGAAGTTCGAAGGCCTTAACCGTCTTATTCGGAAACTTTTCCTTTAAAAATTCCACAGCCGCTTTATTGGTTCTAGCGGTTATATAATCGGCATAATCCAGCCCGGTATAAGTGCCTATAAATATATGATCGTTCCACGGCATTACATCCCCGCCTTCTATATGAACCTCCTTAGGAGGGTAAATAATTTGGTCTTCATGTATTTTCTTTAGGACGTATTTTATAGCATCGAACTCTCTTTCCCTGTCTGGAAGGATATTTGCTTTAATCAACTTATCTTCTATGACAAAGGCGATATCCCTAGCAAAGATCTGGTTGCAATTTGCAATGACCTTCGGACTAAACACTTGTACATTATGTTTTTCCAAGACCGCGGTAAAGGCCGCTATTTCACCTATCATATCTTCCTCCTTGGGATAGGTACCCGCTAGAATGTGCTGTAACGACTTTGGATCATACGCCTCCTCTGCCAAGGGGACTGGACCGCTATGAACTGCTGTTCCCAACACCACCGACTTTAAACTTGAAGTCTCGTCCTTAATATTCAACTTTATCATTGCCGATTTTTAATCAAATATAAAATACTTATACTTATAAATAACCTGCCCCAAGCATTTTAAATACTTGGGGCAGTGTAATCAATAGGGGGTCCTATTATCTTTTATCCAATTCTACAAACTCCCTGGACGGATGCCCAACGTATACCTGTCTAGGACGACCTATAGGTTCGTTGTTCAACCTCATTTCCCTCCACTGGGCAATCCACCCCGGTAAACGGCCCAAGGCAAACATTACCGTGAACATTTCAGTTGGAATTCCTAGCGACCTGTAGATGATTCCAGAATAAAAATCTACGTTTGGATATAATTTTCTATCTACAAAATAGGAATCTTCCAGTGCTTCTTTTTCCAAGCCTTTGGCAATATCCAAAATAGGATCTTCCAACCCAAGATCACTCAACACCTCGTCTGCTGCCTTTTTTATTATTCTAGCCCTTGGATCAAAATTCTTATATACTCTATGCCCAAAGCCCATTAATCTAAATGGATCGTTTTTATCCTTGGCCTTGTTCATATATTTCTTGGTATCCCCACCATCGGCCGCAATAGCCTCTAGCATCTCCAATACGGCTTGATTAGCCCCACCGTGCAAAGGACCCCATAATGCAGCGATCCCTGCGGACAAGGAGGCAAACAGCCCCGCGTGAGACGACCCCACCATACGTACGGTAGAGGTGGAGCAGTTCTGCTCGTGGTCTGCATGTAGGATCAATAATTTATCCAGGGCATCGATGACCACCTTGTTCTTTTCATATTGGTGGTTGGGTCTTTTAAACATCATCTTATGGATGTTCTCCACATAGCCCAAGGTATCATCCCCATAATCTAACGGAAGGCCTTTTTTCTTTCTTAAGGTCCATGCTACCAGTACGGGAAATTTTGCCAAGATTCTTACAATGGCCCAATACATCTCCTTTTCGGAGGATACATTCACAGAGCTGGGGTTAAATGCAATCAAAGCAGAAGTTAAACTAGTAAGCACTCCCATGGGGTGCGCCGATTTTGGAAAACCGTCCAAAATTTTCTTCATCTCCTCATCTACATGAGACTCTCCCTTAATATCGTTATGAAATTTGTTGAGTTCCTCTTGATTGGGCAATTCCCCAAAAATCAACAAATAGGCCACTTCTAAAAAATCTGCCTTTTCCGCTAATTCTTCAATGGAATACCCTCTGTACCGCAACATGCCTTTTTCCCCGTCCAGAAACGTAATGGCACTTTGACAAGAGCCCGTATTCTTATAGCCAGGATCGATAGTGATCATTCCCGTAGCGGAACGCATAGTTTTTATATCGATGGCCAATTCATTCTCAGTACCTTTTATCACTGGAAATTCGTAACTTTTTCCAGCATATTCCAATCTTGCGTTATTTGACATTTCTTAGCTTCCTATTTTTTTGATTAACGGTAAAATTACTAAAAACACCTAAGTTTAACAATTCAGGATTTCTTATTTTACAAATTATTATGAAATCGATTTAATAAAAGCGGAGCCTTTATTTATGGATTAATGGAATACAAATATTTATAGTAGTCATCCAAGGATTTTTCCCAGGTAAATCTCATTTTTTTGGCGTTGGCCCCTATCTTCTTCCATTTTGGTTTATCGTTGATAAAAATGTCAATTGCCTGTTCTGTCACTTCCAACATGTTTTTGATCTTCTCATCATAGGTGTCCCCATCAAAACTAAAACCAGTTTTCATATGTTCCACAGTATCCTTTAGCCCCCCAGTGTTATGAACCAAACAGGGATTTCCATTTCGCATGGACAACATCTGACTTATTCCGCATGGCTCAAATAAGCTGGGCATAAAGTAAAGGTCGGTTTCCAGATAAATAGAATCTATAAGGTCTTCGGACTGTCCGTTGGTAAAAATAAAGTTTTCGTGCTTATAGCTCAACTCGCGAAACAGTTGCTCATAATCTGGCGCCCCAGTTCCCAAGAGCATAAAAATTCCATCAACCTTTTTCAATTTTTCCAGAATTTCTTCAAATGCTTCTGGAGATCGCTTAAAAAAGTAAAACTTCTGTTCTGTTAATCTGGCCACACTAGAGATGATAAATTTAGGCCTATTGGAAACATACCTCATTACCTTCTCTCCTGTATGGGCAAGGAAGTCGGCCTTATATTTTTTATTCTCGTCTTGTAGCCATCCAAAAAGGGCTTTTACAATATTTCTATAAATAAAACCTGTTTCTGCTACCCTAATATTATTGTAGTTGGCACCATTTAAGATTCCAAACAGCCTTCCTTCGTTATTCGCTTGCTGCAGATCCGTTTCCAATCCTTCTCCCCCAATAAACTCTGGCGGATTGCTAGGCAACAGCACATCTTCCTTATAGGAGGGAGATACGGTATGCACAGCATCTGCAAGCCGAATCCCTACGGCCATAAGGTTAATACAGTCTTGGTAACGATGGTCCCTTAAGGCTTCCTCATCAATAGGGATATTTGGAAACCAATGGGACAAGGACGAATAGTTATTGTAGAAGGGTCTTATCCCTTGAATAGCGAGATTGTGTATGGTATACACAAAACGCATCTTCTTTAAATCGGTGTAATCCGGGTGGTACGTTTTTAAGAACAGTAAAAGACTAGAGTGCCAGTCGTGCATATGCACAATATCTAGCTCGCCAAAGTACCCCAACTTTATAGCTTCGGCAACCGCTGTACAAAAAATGGTGTATTTTACATTGTCGGTATAGAAAGCCTCCTCAGGATCGTCATGGTAGATATGACCTATTTCCCCTGCGGTTATTTCCGGATGATGTACAACATAGTGATGCACATTATCAAACTCCCTCTTCGGAGGAACTTTATATAGTTCCGCCAAATATTCCATCCCCCTTAGATTAAGAGACATGGTCCCCACCAGCGTTCCGTTTTGGTGTAGCCTGGAATAGGAAGGCACAACGATATGCGCAGCATCTCCGCGCCCAGAAATATGTCGTGGTACATCACGGACCACATCCCCCATTCCACCCGCCTTGCATCTAGCAATGCCATCGTTCTCTGCGGATACAAATAGAAAGTTGATCATAGGTTATTTTAAAGGGTTGGTTAATAAAGTATAATATAAATATTTATTTCTGATATAATAACAATAGCTCGATTTAATTAATAAAAAATGCCATTCAAGTTTTGAATGGCATTTTTTTATTGTTGCAATTAAAAGAAAAGCTATTAAATGTTAAAAGCATTTCTCTGCGGATAATAGGCCACAGTTCCCAATTCCTCTTCAATTCTAAGCAACTGGTTATATTTTGCCATCCTATCGGACCTTGAGGCAGAACCTGTTTTAATCTGTCCGGTGTTCAGTGCAACGGCAAGATCTGCAATGGTATTGTCCTCAGTCTCTCCTGAACGGTGCGACATTACGGAGGTAAATCCTGCATTCTTAGCCATATTGATAGCTGCTATAGTTTCGGTAAGTGTTCCAATCTGGTTTACCTTAATCAAAATGGAGTTTGCGATACCCTCTTTAATTCCTCTGGATAAACGCTCAACATTAGTAACAAACAAATCGTCTCCTACTAATTGTACCTTATCCCCAATTTTTTCGGTCAGGGCTTTCCAACCATCCCAATCGTTTTCATCCATACCGTCTTCAATGGAAAGGATAGGGTATTTGGCGCTTAGATCTGCCAAGTATTGAGCTTGTTCCTCAGAGGTTCTTACCACTCCCTTGTCTCCTTCAAATTTAGTATAGTCATATTTACCATCCACGTAGAATTCTGCAGCAGCACAATCCAAGGCGATCATTACTTCGTCTCCTAATTTATAGCCTGCTTTTTCTACTGCTTTAGCTATGGTGTCCAAAGCATCTTCGGTACCTCCTGCAAGATTAGGTGCAAAACCACCTTCATCACCTACAGCTGTACTTAACCCTCTTTCGTGAAGAACGTCTTTTAGGTGGTGGAAAATTTCGGTTCCCATCTGCATAGCGTGGGAAAAACTTTTTGCCTTAATGGGCATCACCATAAATTCCTGAAAAGCGATCGGGGCATCGGAGTGAGAACCACCGTTAATTATATTCATCATAGGCACAGGCAAAGTGTTTGCACTTACCCCTCCTACATATCTAAAAAGGGAAAGTCCCAATTCATTTGCTGCCGCCTTGGCTACTGCCAAAGATACACCTAGAATGGCGTTAGCTCCCAGTTTTGATTTGTTTGGCGTACCGTCCAAGTCGATCATCACCTGGTCTACCAAGTTCTGCTCAAAAACGGACATACCCAATATTTCTTCAGCAATCACGGTATTCACATTTTCTACCGCCTGTGATACCCCTTTGCCCATAAAAGTCTTGCCTCCATCACGCAACTCAACGGCCTCGTGCTCTCCAGTAGAAGCTCCGGATGGAACAGCAGCCCTACCCATAATACCATTTTCGGTGATTACATCTACTTCTACCGTAGGATTACCTCTAGAATCAAGAATTTGTCTTGCATGAACGCTTAGGATGATACTCATATATCGTAATTTTAATTTTATTTAATTTATTATGCAAATATAGTAAAGGAAGCCCGTTCCTCCCTATTATTATCGCCCAAATAGCCGTTTTAGGGCCTATTATGGGACTCTATCGTTTTAGTTGGATGCAGATTGGATCATTTCTAAGAATTGATCAAATAGGTAATTGGCATCATTGGGTCCTGGACTAGCTTCTGGGTGGTATTGAACCGAAAATACATCCTTCCCCTTTATCCTCATCCCAGCCAAGGTATTGTCATTTAGATGCACATGGGTCAACTCTAAATTAGGATTAGCCTCTGCTTCTTCCTTATTCACCGCAAAACCATGATTTTGGGAAGTGATTTCCCCTTTCCCTGTCAATAGGTTCATAACCGGGTGGTTAATACCCCTATGTCCGTTATGCATTTTATAAGTAGACACCTCGTTAGCCAAAGCCAACACCTGATGTCCAAGGCAAATACCAAATACTGGCTTACCAGATTCGATCATTTTCTTAGCAGCTGCTACGGCTTCGTGCAAAGGATCTGGATCTCCAGGTCCATTAGAAATAAAATATCCATCCGGATTCCATTCACTCATTTCCTCGAAGGTAGCGTTGTAAGGAAACACCTTTATATAAGCATCCCTTTTGGCTAGGTTTCTAAGAATATTCCTTTTAATCCCAATATCCAAAGCTGCAATCCTATACTTTGCAGTTTCCTCACCAAAGTAATAAGCTTCTTTGGTAGAAACTTTGGAAGCCAGTTCCAAACCTTCCATATTAGGCACTTCGGCCAGCTGCTTTTTTAATTCTTCAATATTGTTAACATCGGTGGTCATAACGGCGTTCATGGCTCCATGATCTCTAATATAACCTACCAAAGCACGGGTATCTACATCGGATATGGCAAACAAATTGCTCTTCTCCATAAACTCTAACAAACTTGCATCGGATAGATCCCTGGAATAGTTATAACTGAAATTCTTGCATACCAAACCAGCTATTTGTACCGTATCAGATTCTACTTCTTCGTCACGTGTACCATAATTGCCAATATGGGCATTGCTTGTTACCATGATCTGCCCGTAATAGGAAGGATCAGTGAATATTTCCTGATATCCGGTCATTCCGGTATTAAAGCACGCCTCTCCAAAGACCGTTCCTTCTTTGTCACCTACAGACTTGCCGTGAAATATAGTTCCATCGGCCAATAACAAAATTGCTTTTTTTCTTGATTGATACTTCATTTACTAGTGTTCCCTTTATTAAATTGACAAAATGATATATAGTTGGATGCTTTCCCTAGCCGGCTATAGCACTCGCAGCCACAAAGTTACGAGAAAACCGGATTATTTGATATAAAAAAAGGATAAGCTTTAAGGCTTATCCTTTTTAAAAAATAGTATTATTTAAAAGCTGACTTATTCTTTGGAATCATCACCTTTAGGTTCTGCTTTAGAATCCGTATCCGCTTTTGCTTCAGTGTTAGTAGCAGGTGCTTCGGGCGTAGCAGCCTTTTTAGCTCCTCTACCTCTTCTGGTAGTTTTTTGCTTCTTAGGCTTGTCAGCATTGTAGATTTCGTTGAAATCCACCAATTCTATCATCGCCATATCAGCATTATCCCCCAAACGGTTACCCAGCTTAATAATTCTGGTATACCCACCTGGTCTATCGCCTACTTTCTCCGCTACAGTCCCGAAAAGTTCGGTAATTGCATTTTTATCGCGAAGGTTTTTAAAAGCGATACGGCGGTTGTGGGTTCCTTTCTCAAGAGTTTGATTGTTCTCTGCCTTAGACCTAGTGATCAATGGCTCTACAAACTGCTTTAAAGCTTTCGCCTTAGCAACAGTTGTATTAATTCTCTTGTGCTCTATTAAAGAACAGGCCATGTTAGCCAACATCGCGCTTCTATGGGCTGTCTTTCTTCCTAAATGATTAACTTTTTTGCCGTGTCTCATTGTACTTTTCTATAAACTTTTCGTAGATAGGGTTATCCCATTCTTAAAAAGCGGTATTAATCTTTATCCAATTTATATTTTGATAAGTCCATTCCGAAACTTAATCCTTTGTTCATCACCAATTCTTCCAATTCGGTCAAGGATTTTTTTCCAAAGTTTCTAAACTTCATTAAATCGTTTTTGTTATAGGCAACCAAGTCTCCCAAAGAATCCACTTCAGCTGCTTTTAAGCAGTTAAGTGCCCTTACGGAAAGATCCAAATCTACCAATTTAGTCTTTAAAAGCTGACGCATGTGCAAAGATTCCTCATCATAGGTCTCTGTTTGCGCAATCTCATCGGCTTCCAAAGTAATACGCTCATCCGAAAACAACATAAAGTGGTGAATAAGAACTTTCGCCCCTTCCGTTAAAGCGTCTTTCGGGTGGATAGAGCCATCGGTAACAATTTCGAAAACCAATTTTTCGTAATCCGTTTTCTGTTCTACCCTAAAGTTTTCGATACTATACTTTACGTTTTTAATAGGTGTAAATATAGAATCTACTGCAATGGTCCCCAACATGGCGTTGGATTTCTTGTTTTCCTCTGCTGGCACATAGCCCCTGCCTTTTTCAATGACAATATCCATGTTAAGGTTTACCGAGGACTCCATATTACAGATAACTAAATCTGGGTTCAATACCTGGTAACCAGAGATAAACTTTTGAAAGTCACCTGCTGTTAACTGCTCTTTTCCACTAATGGAAATGGAAACTGTCTCACTGTCCACGTCTTCGATCTGCCTCTTAAAGCGAACTTGCTTTAAGTTAAGGATGATTTCGGTAACGTCTTCAACAACACCTGAAATTACAGAAAACTCGTGCTCTACCTTATCAATTCTGACTGAAGTGATAGCGAAACCTTCCAACGAGGAAAGCAGAACCCTTCTTAATGCGTTCCCAATAGTAAGGCCATAACCTGGTTCCAACGGACGAAATTCAAATTTGCCTTCGAAATCGGAGGAATCAATCATTATAACTTTATCGGGCTTCTGAAAATTTAATAATGCCATAATTGGATCAGTGTTGTTTTATTTAGAGTATAACTCAACTATTAATTGTTCTTTTATGTTTTCCGGAATTTGCATTCTTTCTGGGATGGCAACAAAACTACCCTCCTTTTTTTCTGAATTCCATGTAATCCACTCGTACACCTTAGAATTGGCGTCCAAAGATTCTACAATGGCTTTTAGGGATTTAGATTTTTCCCTTACTCCTACAACATCACCTGGCTTTAGGGTATAAGAAGGAATATTTACCAATTCGCCGTTCACGGTAATGTGTCTGTGGGAAACCAATTGTCTGGCTGCGCTTCTAGTAGGAGCAATCCCCATTCTGTAAACCACATTATCTAGACGGGACTCACAAAGCTGAAGCAATACCTCACCGGTAACTCCACCACTTCTGTTGGCCTTTCCAAATATGTTTCTAAATTGTTTTTCCAAAATACCGTAGGTGTATTTTGCTTTTTGCTTTTCCATTAACTGGATAGCATATTCGGACTTTTTACCACGGCGTCTGTTGTTACCATGTTGTCCAGGAGGATAATTTCTTTTCTCAAAAGCTTTATCGTCTCCGAAAATCGCTTCCCCGAATTTACGGGCGATCTTTGTTTTTGGTCCTGTATATCTTGCCATTTCTCTTTAATTTTGGAAGTGTGATTATGAATTAAGGCTTATCCTTCGATAATCGTAACTACACTCCTTTGAAAAACCCAATTTCGGGTCAATGATTATTAAAATTATACTCTTCTTCTTTTTGGTGGTCTACATCCGTTGTGCGGCATTGGGGTAATATCGATTATTTCTGTTACCTCAATTCCGGCATTGTGTAGAGATCGGATGGCAGATTCCCTTCCATTTCCTGGTCCCTTAACGTAAACCTTTACCTTTCTTAAACCAGCCTCATGCGCAATTCTTGCACAATCTTCGGAAGCAACCTGAGCTGCGTATGGGGTGTTCTTTTTAGAGCCTCTAAAACCCATTTTACCTGCTGAAGACCAAGAGATAACATCTCCTTTTTTGTTGGTTAAGGAAATAATAATATTATTAAAAGAAGCTGTCACATGGGCTTCGCCCACAGACTCTACCACTACTTTGCGCTTCTTAGCCGCTTTTGAACTTGCCTTTGCCATAATATCCTACTTATTATTTAGTTACCTTCTTTTTGTTAGCAACTGTTTTTCTCTTTCCTTTTCTTGTTCTAGAGTTGTTCTTGGTTCTTTGACCTCTTAAAGGCAGACCCGACCTATGGCGTATACCTCTATAACAACCTATATCCATTAAACGCTTAATGTTCATTTGGTTTTCGGAACGCAATTCCCCTTCAATTGTCAAAGAAGAAACTACCTCACGAATACGGCCTATCTCATCATCGTTCCATTCAGATACTTTGGTATCTTCACTTACTTGGGCTTTGGATAAAATTTCCTTTGCCCTACTCTGTCCTATACCAAATATATAGGTCAGGGCTATAACCCCTCTTTTTTGTTTTGGTATATCTACACCTGCGATTCTTGCCATAACTACCCTTGTCTTTGTTTAAATCTAGGATTCTTTTTATTGATTACGTACAATCTGCCTTTTCTGCGCACAATCTTGCACTCGGCACTTCTTTTTTTTACTGATGCTCTAACTTTCATCCTATTTGCTTAATATCTATATGTAATTCTTGCTTTAGTTAAATCGTACGGACTCATTTCAAGTTTTACCTTATCTCCCGGAAGCAACTTAATATAATGCATACGCATCTTACCCGAGATATGTGCCGTTACCACATGACCGTTTTCCAACTCTACGCGGAACATGGCATTGGATAATGCCTCGATTATGCTTCCATCCTGTTCTATTGCTGCTTGTTTAGCCATAAACTACGCTACCTTTCTATTTTTACCAGATTTCATTAAACCATCATAATGCCTGTTAAGCAAATATGAATTCACCTGCTGCACGGTATCAATGGCTACTCCCACCATAATTAATAAGGAGGTACCACCATAAAACAGAGCCCAACCCATTTGCACGCCCATTAACTTGGCAATTACTGCCGGAAGAACCGCCAGCAAGGCTAAGAAAATAGAACCTGGCAGGGTAATTAGGGACATAATCTTATCTAAGTATTCCCCTGTTTCCTTTCCTGGTCTGATTCCAGGAATGAATCCGCCGCTTCTTTTAAGATCATCGGCCATCTTATTGGTCGGTACTGTAATCGCCGTATAGAAATAGGTGAAAACAATGATTAAAAATCCGAACAACAAATTATAAGCCAAACCAAAAATATCTTCAAATTGGACTTCCATCCACTGCCCTACTGCTGTATTGTTAAAAGTTTTACCTAGTAATCCAGGTGCAAACATAATAGCCTGAGCAAAGATAATGGGCATTACCCCGGAAGCATTCAATTTTAGAGGTATATATTGTCTAGACCCCATAATGTTCTTCTCGTATCCTCCGGAGGCGGTACGTCTGGCATACTGAACAGGTACCTGACGTGTAGCCATCACCAATAGCACGCACAATAAGATCACGACAAACCAAATAATAACTTCGATCAGCATAAACATCAACCCTCCAGTATTATTGGTAGTTCTAGAGATAAACTCTTGAACGAAACTCTGAGGCATGGTAGCAATAATACCCACCATGATCAACAAGGAGATTCCGTTCCCAATCCCTTTATCGGTAATCTTTTCACCCAACCACATTGCGAATATGGTTCCAGATACCAAGATAATTACCGAGGGAACAATAAAGTCTAACCCTTTTCCAAAGACGAATGCGCTTTCCGGTACTCCCAACGCTCCAAGGCTATACAGATAAGTAGGGGCCTGAACAACACAAATACCAATGGTTAACCATCGGGTAATTTGATTGATTGTTTTTCTACCACTTTCCCCTTCCTTCTGTAACTTCTGAAGATAAGGAATAGCAATACCCATTAACTGTACTACAATAGAAGCGGAGATATAGGGCATAATCCCCAATGCAAAAACGGAGGCATTAGATAATGCTCCTCCGGTAAATGCATTTAAGATTCCTAAAATACCGCTATCTGTACTGGAGGCAAGTGCGTCCAATTGCGTTGAATCAATACCTGGAAGTACTACTTGCGCACCAAAACGGTACACTAAAAGCAAGCCAAGGGTTACCATAATTCTACCCTTGAGCTCTTCTATCTTCCAAATGTTTGATACTGTATCGAAAAATTTCTTCATAGTAATATTTGCTTATAAACTTATTGCTTCACCACCTGCAGCTTCAATAGCAGCCTTTGCTGTAGCAGTAAATTTATGAACAGAAACTTTAAGGGATGCTTTAAGCTCCCCACCACCCAAGATTTTTACAAGATCGTTCTTACCTACCAAGCCGTTCTCAATAAGCAGCTCTAAAGTAACCGTATCTTTAACGATTCCTCTATCCACTAACTCTTGCAACTTATCTAGGTTGATACCTGCATAATCTTTTCGGTTAATGTTGGTAAATCCGAATTTTGGAACACGTCTTTGCAAAGGCATCTGTCCACCTTCGAAACCAAGTTTCTTGGAATATCCAGATCTGGATTTTGCCCCTTTGTGTCCTCTGGTAGCTGTACCACCTTTACCAGTACCTTGTCCTCTACCTACAATTTTACCGGCTCTTTGTTTCGCTCCCTCTGCAGGTTTTAAATTACTTAAATTCATAACACTAAAATTGTTTAAGCCTCTACTATAGAAACTAAGTGTTTAACTTTATTTACCATACCAAGAATATTAGGGGTATCATCATGTTCTACCACTTGTCCTATTCTTCGTAAGCCAAGAGCCTCTAGGGTCCTCTTTTGATTTTGAGCCCTATTAATAGCGCTCTTTACCTGTTTTACTTTAATCTTTGCCATGTTTTTTAGTATTCAGCATTCAGTAATCAGTAACCAGTACCAGCAGCTTGCTTTATTGCATCGGCAAAAATAAACCAACCAATACTTAAGTACCTAATACTTTGTACTATAATTTTATCCTTTAAAAACTTTTTCCAAGGAAACACCTCTTTGAGCTGCCACTGTTTTGGCATCCCTAAGTTGTAAAAGCGCATCAAAAGTAGCTTTCACTACGTTGTGCGGGTTGGAAGACCCCTGGGATTTAGACAATACGTCCTGCACCCCTACAGATTCCAACACGGCTCTTACAGCACCACCGGCAATTACTCCGGTACCCTCAGAAGCAGGCTGGATATAAACTCTTGCCCCACCGTATTTTCCTTTTTGCTCGTGTGGCAAAGTTCCTTTATTAAGAGGTATTCTAACAAGGTTTTTCTTGGCATCCTCGATGGCTTTTGCAATAGCGGTAGCCACTTCTTTGGATTTCCCCAAACCATGACCAACAACACCATTCTCATCACCAACAATAACGATAGCGGAAAATCCGAACGCTCTACCACCTTTGGTAACTTTGGTAACACGTTGTATCCCTACCAATTTATCCTTTAATTCTAATCCTCCCGGCTTAACAGCCTCTACGTTTTTGTATTTCTGATACATAATATTCTTAGAATTTTAATCCTGCTTCCCTTGCGCCTTCGGCCAATGATTTAACACGTCCGTGGTATAAGTTACCACCTCTATCAAAAGCAACCTCTTCTATTCCGGCCTCTTTTGCCTTTTCGGCGATAGTTTTACCTACCAAGTTAGCAACTTCTGTTTTAGTTCCTTTTGTCTTTGCCAATTCTTTGTCTCTAGATGAAGCAGCCACTAATGTAGTTCCGGCAACGTCGTCTATCAATTGAGCATATATTTCACTATTACTTCTAAAAACAGCTAGTCTTGGTTTTTGAGCAGTACCTGAGGATACTTTTCTTATCCTCCTTCTGATACGTAGTTTTCTTTCAGTCTTCGATAATCCCATATTCCTAATTATTAGGCTGATTTACCAGCTTTTCTTCTTAATTCTTCTCCTACGAATTTAATCCCTTTTCCTTTGTAAGGCTCTGGCTTACGGAAAGACCTTATTTTGGCAGCTACTTGACCCACTAGTTGTTTATCATGGGAACTAAGCTTTATAATAGGATTCTTACCCTTATCCGAGACAGTCTCTATCTTCACCTCTGGGGCGATATCCATAATAATATTATGTGAAAAACCTAAAGCAAGATCTAACTTCTGACCTTGGTTACTTGCTCGGTATCCAACACCGACCAATTCAAGTTCTTTTACCCAACCCTTGGAAACTCCTTGGGTCATATTATAAATTAAAGATCTGTAAAGACCATGTTTTGCCTTGTGCTCCTTGGAATCGGACGGTCTTGTAACAAAAATTTGACCTTCCTCTACCTTCACAGCCGCTCCAGTAAACTCTTGGGAAAGTGTTCCCAGCTTACCTTTCACGGTAACCACTTCGTCCTTTACTTCTACGGTTACTCCTTCTGGAATTGCTATTGGATTATTACCTATTCTAGACATTCTTCTAAATCTTTAGTATATTAATAGACATAACATAAAACTTCCCCACCTGCATTCTCAAGCTTTGCTTGCTTACTGGTCATTACCCCATGTGAAGTTGAAACGATGGCAATACCAAGACCGTTTAGAACCCTAGGCAACTCTTTGGAGTTGGCGTACTTCCTAAGTCCAGGCTTACTCACACGCTTAAGTTTTCTAATGATAGGCTCTTTTGTAACCTTATCGTACTTTAAAGCGATCTTAATCGTACCCTGAATGGAATCGTCTTCAAATTTGTAGCTTAAAATATATCCTTGATCGAATAATATTTTAGTAATTTCTTTCTTTAAATTGGAAGCTGGTATTTCTACCACTCTGTGCCCTGCACTACTTGCGTTCCTAATTCTTGTTAAATAATCCGAGATTGGATCTGTGAACATAGTTATTGATTTACGGTAACGGTTTTCAACATTAACATTGAACCTGCCACCTGTTTATAAAATTTTACCAGCTTGCTTTCTTAACCCCTGGTATAAGACCGTTATTTGCCAGTTCCCTAAAGGTAACCCTAGATACTCCAAAAGTTCTCATATAACCTCTTGGCCTACCAGTAAGTTTGCAACGATTGTGCAAACGCACCGGAGATGCGTTCTTTGGCAATCTCTGCAATGCCTCATAATCTCCAGCTTCTTTTAAAGCCTTCCTTTTCTCAGCATACTTAGCTACAGTCTTTTCTCTTTTGACCTCACGGGCCTTCATAGATTCTTTAGCCATACTAATTCTTTTTAAAAGGTAATCCTAATTCTGTTAATAATGATTTGGATTCTTTATCTGTTTCCGCAGAGGTTACAAATGTAATATCCATTCCATTGATTTTATTAATTTTATCAATGTTTATTTCAGGAAATATGATTTGCTCTGTAATTCCAAGGGTATAATTACCTCTTCCATCGAATCCGGTAGCTTTTAAACCTTGAAAATCCCTTACCCTTGGAAGGGCAGCTGTAACCAACCTGTCCAAAAATTCGTACATCCTTTCACCTCGCAAGGTAACTTTTGCCCCAATCGGCATCCCTTTACGCAGTTTAAATGCTGCAACATCCTTTTTGGAGATTGTTGTAATTGCTTTTTGGCCAGTGATCAAGGTTAGCTCCTCCACCGCATAGTCGATAAGCTTCTTGTCCGCAACCGCGGCACCAACACCCCTGCTTACAACAATTTTCTCTAATTTGGGAACCTGCATTACATTCTTGTAACCAAACTCCTCCTGAAGAGCATTTACCACTCTTTCTTTATATTCCTGTTTTAATCTTGGAACGTAAGCCATAATTAAATTACTTCTTTAGATTTCTTAGAAAATCTCACTTTTTTACCATCTCTCACCTCAAACCCAACTCTTGTGGTCTCTCCCGACTTAGGATCGATCAAGGATAGGTTAGAAATGCTTAAAGGAGCCTCTTTCTTCACGATACCTCCTTGCGGATTGTTCGCGCTTGGTTTTTCGTGCTTGGAAACCATATTGGCACCTTCCACGATCGCCTTGTTCTTCTCACGGTCTACCATAACTACTTTGCCTTCAACCCCTTTGTGGTCTCCTGCTATAATCCTTACGGTATCCCCTGTTTTTATTTTCAATTTTCCCATTTTGCTGTTTTTATTAAAGCACCTCTGGAGCCAATGATATAATTTTCATGAACTGTTTGTCACGAAGTTCTCTGGCCACAGGACCAAATACACGTGTACCTCTCATTTCACCGGTAGGGTTTAAAAGCACACAAGCATTATCGTCAAAACGAATATAGGAGCCATCTGGTCTTCTAACCTCTTTCTTTGTCCTTACAACAACCGCCGTGGAAACCGTACCTTTCTTAACACTTCCGTTTGGGGTAGCTTCCTTAACAGTTACTACAATTTTATCTCCTACAGAAGCATACCTTCTTTTGGTACCTCCCAGCACACGAATGGCCAAAACTTCTTTTGCCCCCGTATTGTCCGCTACTTTTAGTCTAGATTCTTGCTGTAACATAATTATTTGGCTCTTTCAATGATTTCCACTAATCTCCAACATTTGGTTCTGCTCAATGGACGAGTCTCCATGATCTTTACAGTATCCCCAATATTGCAATCGTTCTTTTCATCGTGCGCAACGTATTTCTTAGTTTTTAACACGAACTTTCCGTACATAGGGTGTTTAACACGCTTAACTTCTGAAACCACTACTGATTTCTCCATCTTATTGCTAGTGACAACTCCTATTCTCTCTTTTCTTAAATTCCTTTTTTCCATAAAGCAGAACCAATTATTGTAATTCTCTTTTTGTTAACTCAGTTGCCAATCTCGCCACTGTCTTTCTCACTTTTCTGATAAGCAAAGGATTTTCCAATGGTGTTACGGAGTGAGCCATTTTAAGATCGGCGTACTGCTTTTTGTACTCAGCACTCTTTCCTTTGAGCTCCTCAACTGATAATTCTTTAATTTCTGATTGTTTCATGATTCCTTGCAATTATATTAAGCAGAATAGTCCCTAGCAATAATAAATTTTGTTCTTACTGGCAATTTCTGAGCTGCAAGACGTAAAGCCTCTTTAGCAACATCAATTGGAACTCCAGCAACCTCGAACATTATCCTTCCTGGCAACACTCTAGCCACAAAATATTCAGGGGCACCTTTACCTTTACCCATACGTACTTCTAAAGGCTTTCTGGTGATAGGCTTGTCCGGGAATATTTTTATCCACAACTGCCCTTCCCTTTTCATATATCTAGTTGCCGCGATACGAGCTGCCTCTATCTGCCGCGATGTGATGAAAGAAGTGTCCAAGGATTTGATTCCGAACATACCGTTGGAAAGTTGATGTCCTCTTCCAGAGATCCCTTTCATACGCCCTTTCTGCGTTTTGCGGTACTTAGTTCTTTTTGGCTGTAACATTTTCTTTGTTCTTTAAAAAATTACTTTCTACGACGTTGTTTCTTCGGTCCTTCGTGCTTTCCACCTTTTCCGCCAGTCTGACCTTTAGCCATACCAACTAATGGAGAAAGCTCTCTCTTTCCGTAAACCTCCCCTTTCATGATCCAGACTTTGATCCCCAACCTTCCGTAGGAAGTATGAGCTTCATGCATTGCATAATCAATATCTGCCCTGAAAGTGGACAAAGGAATTCTACCTTCCTTATAAGATTCGGACCTAGCCATTTCCGCTCCGTTCAAACGTCCAGATATCTGTATCTTGATTCCTTCAGCGTTCATTCTCATTGCCGCGGCTATTGCCATCTTGATAGCTCTTCTAAAGGAGATTCTGCTTTCGATCTGACGTGCCACACTAGCAGCAACCAAATTAGCGTCCAATTCCGGTCTCTTGATCTCAAAAATATTGATCTGGATCTCCTTATCCGTAATTTTCTTCAACTCCTCTTTAAGCTTATCAACCTCTTGACCACCTTTACCGATAATAATACCAGGTCTAGCCGTGGTAATGGTTACTGTGATCAACTTAAGGGTTCGCTCAATGATAATCCTAGACACACTAGCTTTCGCTAAACGCGCATGTATATATCTCCTGATCTTATCGTCTTCGGCAAGCTTATCGCCATAATCGTTTCCACCGTACCAGTTAGACTCCCATCCCCTGATGATTCCTAGGCGATTTCCGATTGGATTTGTTTTCTGTCCCATACTAAATGCTCTAGCTTTGTGTATTATTATTAGATCCCAAAACCAAGGTAACATGGTTGGAACGTTTTCTTATTCTATGCGCTCTTCCCTGAGGGGCTGGACGTAGTCTCTTCAACATACTTCCGCTATCTACTCTGATCTCTTTTATAAAAAGCTCAGCATCCTCAATACTCGCATCTTCGTTTTTGGCTTGCCAGTTTGCTATTGCGGACAACAACAACTTCTCTAACCTTCGTGAAGCTTCTTTAGGGTTGAACTTTAAAATAGCAAGCGCCTTTTCAACCTGCACACCTCTAACCAAATCCGCAACCAAGCGCATTTTTCTTGGAGAGGTAGGACAATTGTTTAATTTGGCAAATGCTACTTGCTGTTTTTCCGCCTTTATCCTTTCGGCCATTTGTCTTTTTCGAACTCCCATAGCTTACTACTTTTTACCTTTATTTTTTGCTCCTGCGTGACCTCTAAAAGATCTAGTCGGAGAAAATTCACCTAATTTGTGACCCACCATGTTCTCTGTAACAAAAACTGGTACAAACTGCTTTCCGTTGTGCACCGCTATGGTCTGCCCCACGAAATCTGGAGTAATCATAGATGCCCTGGACCAAGTCTTAATGACTGCCTTTTTACCGGATTCTACATTTTGCTGGACTTTCTTATCCAAACTATAGTGAACGTAAGGTCCTTTCTTTAATGAACGTGCCATTTCTTTCTACTTTTTATTTCTTTCTACGTTCTAATATATACTTGTTGGTACTCTTGGTCCTAGAACGAGTTCTATACCCCTTAGCTGGGATTCCGTTCCTAGATCTTGGATGTCCTCCAGAAGCTCTACCTTCACCACCACCCATCGGGTGATCGATTGGGTTCATCGCTACCGGTCTAGTCCTTGGCCTTCTACCTAACCATCTACTTCTACCCGCTTTACCGGATACCAATAACTGATGGTCGTGGTTAGAAACAGCACCAATAGTCGCCATACACTCAGACAATACCAATCTGGTTTCACCTGAAGGCAACTTGATAGTTACAAACTTACCTTCCTTAGCCATCAATTGAGCAAAAGTACCGGCACTTCTCGCCATAACCGCTCCCTGACCAGGACGTAATTCAATTGCAGAAATAACAGCCCCTAAAGGAATAGACTTCAAAGGAAGTGCGTTTCCTATTTCGGGAGATGCGTCGGCACCGGAAGAAACTTCCTGTCCTACTTGCAAACCACTAGGTGCAATGATATATCTTTTCTCGCCATCGGCGTACGACAACAAGGCAATAAACCCTGTTCTGTTTGGATCGTATTCAATAGACTCCACTTTAGCGACAACACCTTGCTTGTCTCTTTTGAAATCGATGATACGATACCTTCTCTTATGACCTCCACCTTTCTGGCGAATAGTCATCTTTCCTTGACTGTTTCTACCTCCGGACTTTTTTATCGGAGCAAGCAAGCTTTTCTCCGGCTTATCAGTAGTGATGGCGTCAAATCCATTTACTACTCTAAAACGCTGTCCTGGAGTGATTGGTTTTAATTTTCTAACTGACATGTTTTGTCTTTATAGATTACTGTAAAAATCAATGATATCCCCTTCTGCAAGATCTACAATTGCTTTCTTATAAGCATTGGTCTTACCGTGCTGCACACCTGTTTTGGTGTAACGCGATTTGCGTGAGGGACCATAATTCATAGTTCGAACTTTCTCAACTGAAACACCATAAGTAGCCTCTACCGCTTCTTTGATCTGAATCTTGTTAACCCTAGGATCAACAAGAAAACCGTAGCGATTGTTCAATTCGCTCTCAGCTGTCATTTTTTCCGTAATAATTGGCTTTATCAACACACTCATGACTAGTTGTTTGTTAAGTTAGATTCGATTCCTTCTAAGGCACCTTCCGTCAACACCACGCTTCCTGCATTCAATATCTTGTAAGTGCTTAGCTCTGAGTTAGTTACAACCTCAGACTTTTCCAAATTGCGAGAGGACAAATATACGTTATTATTTCTATCACCCAATACAATTAAGGACTTTTTACCTTCCAAGCCCAAGGAATTCAATATGTTAAGGAACTCCTTTGTCTTTGGCGTCTCCATATTAAAGTCTTCCACAACGATTATCGCATTGTCACTAGACTTAATGCTAAGAGCCGATTTTCTGGCCAAACGCTTTAAGTTCTTGTTCAATTTCTGCTTATAATCTTTTGGTCTAGGTCCGAAAATTCGGCCTCCACCCCTGAAAACAGGAGATTTGATACTACCAGCTCTAGCGGTACCCGTACCTTTTTGTTTCTTGATCTTTCTTGTACTACCTGCTATTTCGGCACGCTCCTTAGTTTTGTGCGTCCCTTGTCTTTGGTGTGCCAAGTATTGCTTAACATCCAAATAAACAGCATGATTGTTCGGCTCTATTGCGAATACAGCATCAGAAAGTTCTACCTCTCTACCTGTTTCTTTTCCCTTTATATCTAAAACTGCTACCTTCATTACTTCTGAATAGTTACGTAAGCGTTCTTATGTCCAGGAACACAACCTTTTACTACTAAAAGATTTTTCTCTGGAACAATTTTCAATACTCTCAAGTTCTGAACGGTCACCTGATCGTTACCCATTCTACCGGCCATCTTCATACCCTTAAATACTTTTGAAGGATCGGATGCCGCACCAATGGACCCCGGAGCTCTTAACCTGTTGTGCTGACCGTGAGTTTGCTGACCAACACCACCAAAGCCGTGTCTTTTAACAACCCCCTGGAAACCTTTACCCTTAGATGTACCAACTACATCTACGAATTCGCCTTCCACAAACAGATCCACACCTAAAGTGTCACCTAATTTAAATTCACCTTCCCAATCTTGGAATTCAACGACTTTTTTCTTAGGAGAAGCCCCTGCTTTTTTAAAGTGACCTGTAGCCGCTTTGTTAGCACGTTTTTCTGCCTTGTCATCGAAACCAAGCTGAAGGGCACTGTACCCGTCAACCTCTTCGGTTCTGACTTGGGTAACTACGCATGGCCCAGCCTCGATTACCGTACATGGAATATTCTTCCCGTTCTCGTCGAAGATGCTGGTCATACCAATTTTTCTACCTATTAACCCAGACATACTTATAATTGATTATTAATTGATTACTACTCAAATTTTTAGATAAAAAAAGGGTCAAAAATAAATCGACCCTGATTTTATTTTTTTCTCCATCTTTCCTTCGCGAAACGCTCCGGACATGTCATTTTCACCACTCAGGCGAAAAAGTTTTGCAAAACTACACTTTTATCTCGACTTCTACACCACTTGGAAGCTCTAATTTCATTAAAGCATCAATAGTTTTAGAAGAAGAGCTGTAAATATCCAGTAATCGCTTGTAAGAACTCAATTGAAATTGCTCTCTTGCTTTCTTATTTACGTGCGGTGAACGCAATACTGTAAATATTTTTTTATGTGTTGGCAAAGGAATTGGACCAGTTACAACCGCCCCCGTAGTCTTTACCGTTTTTACGATCTTCTCGGCAGATTTATCTACCAAGTTATGGTCGTACGATTTTAATTTGATTCTAATTTTCTGACTCATCTTAGTTAGATTTAAGCGGTTATTCCCTTAGCTTTTTTAATAACTTCCTCTGCAATATTGGAAGGCGTTTCCGCGTAGTGCGAGAATTCCATAGTAGAAGTTGCCCTTCCTGACGACAAGGTCCTTAAAGAGGTAACATACCCGAACATTTCAGATAACGGCACCGATCCTTTTACCACCTTAGACCCAGCTCTATCATCCATACTGGTAATAGTACCCCTTCTACGGTTAAGATCCCCAACGATATCACCCATATTCTCTTCTGGGGTTAACACCTCAATCTTCATAATTGGCTCCATCAACACGGCACGCGCGGCTTTAGCAGCTGCTTTGTATCCCATTTTAGCTGCCAATTCAAAGGACAACGAATCGGAATCCACTGCGTGGAAAGATCCATCCTTTAAAGTAACCTTCATACTATCCATCTCAAATCCGGCCAAAGGACCATTCTTCATAGCCTCTTTAAAGCCTTTCTCAACAGAAGGAATATATTCTTTAGGAATATTACCACCTTTGATAAGGTTTTCGAACTCAAGACCATCCTTACCTTCATCTGCAGGACCCATAGTAAATACGATATCCGCAAACTTACCACGACCACCAGACTGCTTCTTATAAACCTCTCTGTGATCTGCTGTAGCAGTCAATGCTTCCTTGTACTCTACCTGCGGCTCACCTTGGTTAACATCTACCTTAAACTCACGCTTAAGACGATCTACAATAATATCCAAGTGAAGCTCTCCCATTCCTGAGATGATAGTTTGTCCAGAAGCCTCATCGGTCTTTACCTGGAACGTTGGATCCTCTTCGGCCAACTTAGCAAGCGCCATTCCCAACTTATCAACATCCGCCTTGGTTCTTGGCTCCACTGCGATACCGATAACGGGATCTGGGAAATCCATACTCTCCAAAACAATTGGATGCTTTTCATCAGACATGGTATCCCCTGTCTTAATATCCTTAAATCCAACCGCAGCACCAATATCACCCGCCTCAATAAAATCGAGTGCATTTTGCTTATTGGAGTGCATTTGATAAATTCTTGAAATTCGCTCTCTCTTTCCTGAACGATTGTTCAAGATATACGAACCAGCATCCAAACGACCGGAATACGCTCTAAAGAACGCTAAACGACCTACAAATGGATCTGTTGCAATTTTAAATGCAAGTGCAGCAAACGGCTCCTTCACATCTGGCTTACGCTTTTCCTCTTCACCTGTATCCGGATTAGTACCAATAATAGCCTCTTTATCCAATGGAGAAGGCAAGTACCTACAAACCGCATCCAACAAGAACTGAACCCCTTTATTTTTAAAGGAAGAACCACACACCATAGGAATGATACTCATATCCATTACGGCAGCTCTTAGAGCAGCATGGATCTCCTCCTCGGAAATAGAATTTTCGTCCTCGAAGAATTTCTCCATCAAAGTCTCGTCATACTCAGCAACCGCTTCAATAAGCTTGGCTCTGTACTCCTTAACCTCATCTACCATATCAGCAGGAATATCGACCACATCAAAAGTAGATCCGAAATTCTCATCGTGCCAAATGATAGCTCTATTCTTTACCAGATCAACTACCCCTTTAAAATCAGCCTCATCTCCAATAGGCAAAACAATTGGCACCGCATTGGACCCCAACATATCTTTCACCTGATTGTTAACACTAATAAAGTTAGCTCCCTGACGGTCCATTTTATTTACGAAACCAATTCGAGGAACCTTATAATTATCGGCCAATCTCCAGTTAGTCTCTGATTGAGGCTCTACTCCATCTACAGCACTAAAAAGAAAAACCAATCCATCAAGAACCCTCAACGAACGGTTTACCTCCACTGTAAAGTCTACGTGACCAGGAGTATCTATAATGTTAAAATGGTAAGACTCCGTGTCATCCAGCACTTGACCATTTTCCATGGGGAAATTCCAATCACAGGTAGTAGCAGCAGAAGTAATTGTAATACCTCTTTCCTGCTCCTGATCCATCCAGTCCATTGTTGCAGAACCTTCATGGGTCTCACCTAGCTTATGGTTAACTCCAGTGTAAAAAAGAATTCTTTCGGTAGTTGTTGTTTTCCCAGCATCAATATGCGCTGCAATACCTATGTTTCTTGTTAATTTTAAATCTCTTGCCATTTGCTTTTATTAAAATCTAAAGTGGGAGAAAGCTTTATTTGCTTCGGCCATCTTATGAGTATCAACTCTCTTTTTAACCGCCGCACCTTCTTCTTTAGAAGCCGCCAAAATTTCGGACGCCAACTTTAAAGACATTGCTTTTTCGTTTCTTTTTCTTGAAAAACCGATAAGCCATTTCATGGCTGTTGAAATCTTACGATCCGGTCTTATTTGCATAGGAATCTGAAAGGTAGCCCCTCCAACTCTCCTACTTCTCACCTCTACGTGTGGCATCACATTAGATAATGCATCCTTCCACAACTCCAAGGCTGTTTTCTCCTCGTCAGTCTTCTTCTCTTCTACGATATCCATTGCATCGTAAAATACCTTAAAGGCTGTTGATTTCTTACCATCACGCATCATCATATTCACAAAACGTGTCACCAACTGGTCATTATACCTTGGATCCGGTAAAAGTGGCCTCTTTTTTGCCTGCTTTTTTCTCATTTCTTATCATTTAATTGTTTGGACAGGGATCCCCTATCTTTACTTCTTAGGTCGTTTTGCGCCGTATTTAGATCTTCGCTGAGCTCTTCCAGCAACACCTGCTGTATCCAAAGCACCTCTAACGATGTGATACCTAACTCCTGGCAAATCCTTAACCCTTCCGCCCCTTACTAATACTATCGAGTGCTCTTGCAAGTTGTGCCCTTCTCCAGGTATGTAAGCGTTTACCTCTTTTCCGTTTGTTAACCTTACCCTTGCAACTTTACGCATTGCAGAGTTTGGTTTTTTCGGAGTAGTAGTATAAACACGCGTACAAACACCTCTTCTTTGAGGGCACGAATCCAAGGCAACCGATTTACTCTTCTTAGTAATAGTGACTCTTCCTTTTCGTACTAATTGTGAAATTGTTGGCATACTATATATGTATAATAAAACTTATCCCCTCTTTTTAAGGGCTGGCAAATGTAACAATTATCCAGAATAATTCAAATTGCATAATAGTTTTTTTTTCATTTTTTTTTGAGAATCAACCCATTGCATCAAAAAAGCACTCCAACAAAACCCTCTTCTCCCCTAAGCACACCGCCACTCCAATTTTTTTCACCAAACCCCTCCCAACCCTCTATTGCGCCAATACGGACGGCACCTCCCCTAATTTTAACAAAAATTGTTATAAATCCCCCTGCAATAGAAGCGATTGTTAATTATGAAAGAAAACAACCCGTATTTGTTGGATTCATGACTCAAAACTTAAAGTTTTATTAAAATTATTTTTTTTATTAACATCTATTTATGATTTTTGCTCCAGCTAATTCAAATAATTTTAAAATGAAAACAAAACTAAATGGAATCCTAACGCTATTCCTAGCGTTAGTGGTGCAACTTGCTTTTGCACAGGAAAAAACGATTTCAGGGACGGTGACGGATCAAGATGGTCTCCCCCTCCCTGGAGTAAACATTCTTGTGCAGGGCACTACTTCGGGCACACAAACCGATTTTGATGGAAACTATTCGATAAGTGCTTCTGAAGGCCAAAGCCTTATTTTCACTTATATAGGACAGAAAACCGTTACGCGGACTGTTGGATCTGGTAACACCATAGATGTTCAGATGACAGAGGACGCCCAAGCATTGGAAGAGGTGGTTATTACCGCGATAGGTATTACCAGGAGCGAAAAAGGACTAGGCTACAACGTACAAACGGTAGATGCCGAAGCTATTAGCTCTAAGCCCAACGCCGATGTGGTTAACTCACTTTCTGGAACAACTTCTGGGGTACAGATTGTAAACTCTTCTGGTGAGGCAGGTGCATCTACCTTTATCACCATTCGTGGATCTGCATCCATTACTGGTAACAACCAGCCTTTATTTGTTGTTAACGGACTTCCTATAGCTTCTGGCGGTGGTTCTAGTGGTACTGGTGGAGTAAACACTTCTAGCCGTTCCATAGACATTAACCCAGATGACATTGCCAGCGTATCTGTTCTTAAAGGAGGTGCTGCAACTGCCTTGTACGGTGTTAGGGCTGCCAACGGTGCTATTATCATCACCACAAAGTCTGGTAAAAACCTAAACGCCAAGAAAATTGAGGTTCACAGCTCCATAGGGGTAGATGTAATTTCCCATGTACCGGGAAGACAAGACAAATACTCCCAAGGAAGTGGAGGCGCTTGGGCTGGCGGTAGCGCTACCTCTTGGGGCGCCCCTATTGCCGAATTGGAATATGACGGAGACAGCTCCTACAAGTGGGATCCTTTTGGAAGATTGGTACCTAAAGGCACTGGCAACGGTATGCCGGCAAAAGCCTATGATGTTTATGATTTCTTCCAACATGGTTCGGTAAGCAACAACAGCATCAGCATTAGTAACGGAAACGATCAAGGAGACTACTTCTTCTCACTATCTAACAGAGAACAAGAAGGTATTATACCTAATAACACCTATGGTAGAACCACGGTAAGATTAAATGCCAACACCAACATTTCAGATAATATCAAGTTTGGTGCAGATATGGCTTACACCAATTCTAGAGCAGTCCAAATCCAAAAGGGTTCTAACGTATCCGGTATTATGCTAGGGCTATTACGAACTGCCACTACCTTTGACAACAGTGCTGGATATGAATTCCCGGATGGATCCCAACGTAACTACAGAAACGGTGGAGGTTATGACAACCCCTATTGGATTTCTAACAACATTGCCTTTGATGAGGATGTAAACCGTTTTACCGGAGGTGTTAATTTAAACGTGAAATTTACAGATCATCTAAGCTTAACGTACAACACAGGTATTGACTGGTACAACAGACGCTATGTGGATAGGTTTAAAATAAACTCTAGAGGTAATCCAAGAGGGTATTTGGGTGAGTATATGAATTTCAACAGCGTATTCAACTCCGACCTTCTTTTAAACTATCGCAATGACATCACTGAGGATTTAAACTTGAGTCTTACGGTAGGAAACAACTACTATTCCACCAACAGTAAATTTCTTTTTGGAGATGCAACCGGATTGGAAATTCCAGATTTTTATCAGCTAAACAACACCAGTAACAACACCACCTCTACGGGCACAAGCCGCTCTAGAACCATGGCTGTTTTTGCTGATCTTCAATTAGCCTGGGACGATATGATCTTTTTAGGTTTAACCGGTAGAAATGATTGGGCCACTACGATGCCGAAGAAAAACAATAGCGCTTTTTACCCTTCCGCAAGTTTAGGTTTTGTATTCACTGAAATTGATGGATTAAAAAACAATCCCGTCCTATCTTTTGGTAAATTGAGGGCTTCTGCTGCTACTACTGCAAACATTGCCCCTGCCTACCAAACTACCAACAACTTTGTAGCTGCAGGTACGGCTGATGGTTGGACAGGTGGTGTAGAATTCCCCTATGCAGGTCAGACCGGATTTGCTGTTAGCTCTGGCTTAGGAAACCCGGATCTAAAACACGAAACCCAGGATTCTTGGGAAGTAGGAGCCGATCTAAGGTTCTTTAATAGTCGCTTAGGAGTAGACTTCACTTATTTCAACAACAACAATACAGACCTGTTGATGAGTGTGCCTATTGCAGCCTCTTCTGGATTTACCTCCGTATTCCTAAACGCCGCCTCCATGGAGTCTAAGGGTATAGAGATTAGCTTAAACGCCACGCCGGTAAAGACCGAGAACTTTCAGTGGGATTTTGTTGCCAACTATACTGAATTCAGTAACATCGTTACCAAATTGGCCGATGGTGTGGACAATATCTTCTTAGGTGGATTTACTACCCCACAAGTAAGAGCCGTTGTTGGTGAAGAATACAGAAGTATTTTTGGTGAGGACTGGTATAGGGATGCCAATGGAAACGTAATCATCAACGATGATCCAACCGATAATTTCAGGGATGGCTATCCAATGACCAATACCGCTCAAGGATTGGTTCCCATTGGAAACTTCAACCCGGATTGGACGGCCAACATGACCAACACGCTTACCTACAAGAACCTAAGCCTATCTTTCTTAATAGATGTAAAGTCGGGCGGGGTTATGTACAACGGAACTGCCTTTGCAATGAACTTCTTTGGGGTACATGAGCGTACGGAAAAAAGAGAGGTATATTACAATACCGATGGCAGCATCGACTTTGACAGAACTCCTGCAGAAAACATCGTAGTGATGGATGGAGTATACGGTCATATAGATGATGACGGCAATGTAGTTTCTAGTGGTGTTAAGAACGTTACTCCCGTAGTTCAGGACCAAGCTTGGTTCCAAGGAGCTGGTAGTAACTTTGGTGGAGGACCATCCTCGGCCGCAATGGAGCCCGCAGATTGGGTTAGGCTAAGAGATTTAACCGTCGCTTACAACTTACCTGAAATATCTCCGCTAATCAAAGACGCTCAAATTTACTTTTCCGGCAGGAATCTTTGGATAGACACCCCTTATACAGGCATCGATCCAGAAACGAACCTAGGGGGAGCAACCAACGCCCAAGGTATGGACTACTTTAACAGTCCAGGCACCAGAAGTTTCACTATGGGCCTTAAATTGACCTTCTAATTGTAAAAAACAAAATCATGAAAAAAAATAAAAGTAACATATATAAAAACCTGATGGCGGTAATAGGCTTATTACTTGTATCAGTGTCTTGTAACAATTGGATCGACCACGATCTAAACATTGATCCAGATGCTCCTGCAGATGTTCCAATGAGCCTACTTTTACCGGCCATTCAGCAGTCTATGGGGTACAACCTTCTAGGAAACAACACCGTAAGGACCAACAACATCTGGATGCAACACTTTGATGGAACGGATAGGCAGTCCTACACCGAAACCAGGTATCAATTAACCCCGGCAGATGTAAATAACGTATGGGGGTCTATTTATACTGAAATGATGATGAACAGTACCCTGATTGTAGACAAGGCAAGTACTGAAGCAGCACCTTCACCCCATTTTGAAGGGGTTGGACAAGTATTGTTGGCCACCACATTAGGTATTACCACGGATCTTTTTGGATCTATCCCTTACACCGAGGCCTTTCAAGGCTCGGAGAATGTTTTGTCTCCTGCCTATGACACTCAGGAATCCATCTACAACAGCATATTTTCGCTGTTGAATTCGGCGGTGACCAATTTGAATAGCTCCACAAATACCATCCCTGTAGAAGGTGATGTTATCTATGGTGGCGACTTGAACAAATGGAAGAAAGCTGCGAACTCTATTAAAGCGCGGCATCATTTACAGCTTTCCAAAGTAAACGGAAATGCAGCATACACCGCAGCTTTAGAGGCAGTAGCTAAAGGATTTACTTCTAATGCCGATGATATGCTAGTACCATTTGAGGACAAGAACCGTAACCCCATCTACCAATTTATGGAAGAGCGTACAGATATTAGAATGGGCGCTACCTTAATTGATCTTTTGGCTTCTAACGATGACCCTCGTCTTCCTTTCTACGCAGAAATGGATGCAGACGGAAATTATACGGGTAGTACACCAGGAGGACAAAATGATGCTGCTTCCAAACCGGGAGAAAACATAGCAGGATTTGATGCTTCCACCAAATTAATGACCTATTCAGAATTAAAGTTCATTGAAGCTGAAGCTAAGTTAGCTTTAGGTCAGGCTGGTGCTCAGGAAGCCTATGAAGCTGCAGTTGCTGCTTCTGTATTAAGGGTTACCGGAGAGGCCAACCAAGCTTGGTTAGATGCTAACATCAATGGGGTTCCAGTTTCCCTAGAGGGCATTATGACCCAGAAATATATTGACGGTGTTGCTACCAACCAGCCCTATGCAGATTGGAGAAGAACTGGACTACCTGCACTTGAATTGGCAGAAGGTGCAGTAATTCCAAATATACCAACAAGGTTTCCATACGCTCAAAGCGAATTGGACTACAATAGTGAGAACGTACCGGCGGTTACCATTTCGGATAAATTATGGTGGGATCAATAAAATTAAAAAGATAAAAGATGAAAAATAAAATCATATATTCAGCTCTACTACTGGTTGGCGCACTATTTGCGGTTTCCTGTGAGTACGATGAAACAGAATTTGCTAAACTAACCAACAATGCTCCAGACCCTAATGCCACCTATTACGTGCAGTTTAAGGATGCATCTAAAGACCTGGAATCAGGGGTAGACGAGTCTGGTAATTTGGTAGACATTGAGACCTCGATTGTGGTTGCTATTCTGGGTACTCCTCAGTCCGCAGATATCACGGTGAACTTAGAAGTAGACCCCTCTACCACCATAGCATCCAATATGTACGAGCTGTCCTCAACATCCGTAACAATCCCTGCTGGTTCTACAGGAGGATCTGTAACAATGAAAACCAACACCTCGGAAATGCCCGTTGGCGAGAAGTTACAATTGGTCTTAAATATTGACGCAGGAGCCAATACCGCTACAGCTGGGACTAAATTAACATACCAGCTTATGCGAATCGCATTTTGCCCATTAGAGAACGGTACTGCAGACCTTGCTGGATCCTATGCCTCTACCATAGACCTTAACGGTTACGGCGACGCTATTACTGCGACGGAGGTAGATGGTAAACTATCCATTTCTGGACTAGGGGTGTCATTTATTAATAACTTCTGGGGTGAAGATGTGATTGCTGGAGGCACTATTACTGCCGAAGTAGCAGGAAATGGCGTTATCACCATTCCAAGACAGTATATCTATACCACCACCTATCAAGGCGATCCGTATGAGTACGAAATAGCTGGAACAGGGAAATGGACTAACTGTGACGCCAAACCAACACTAGTGATAGATTATGATATCTATTATGTGGGTGAAGACCAAGGTCTTGCATCACAATATTTCCCAACCTACCTAGCATCATCTACTTTAGGAGGCACCTTTACTATGAATTAATTTTCAAAAAGTACATTCACAACCTATTACCTAGGTAAAACTACAAAGGGGCATTCATAATTTTTTGAATGCCCCTTTTACTTTTATAAGATGTTAAATCAAGAATTGCCATACTATGCCAGCATAAGTGTTACCTCCTTAGGCACATAACTTTCATCCTAATTTTTAGCTAGAAGCACGCTATACCTTAACTCCCTATCCCTCTAAGAAAATAGCGTTCTCTTACTAAAAATGGGAACCCTAATTTACAAAAACGGCATCCCTACCCTTCCATCCCGGTGATAAAACAAAACTTTATCTACAAAAACAACCAACGAAGAGTAGCGTCAAACTTTACCACCCTATTATGCCAGGTTCAGTTGAAAAGAGGACAACTTACATGTTAGCAAAAAGAGGGCTCTAATTAAACCTCATCCTAACAATAAATCCAATTCCAAAAGTTGTTCGATTCGGATAATAATAAATATCTCCTACAAGATTTACGAAAATAAAATACTTTTTAAAAGAATTTATTTTTCATTTTGTAACAATTATAAGTATTTTTTTAACAAACCATCAATACATTGCTATATTTTTTGTTAATTCCATTGTTTAGTTAACATTCTTTTATGAATTTTACAATAGGATATTCAAATAAATATATTATGAAAGCAACACTACATGGAATCCTGACGCTATTTTTAGCATTGGTTGTGCAACTTGCATTTGCACAAGAGAAAACAATTTCAGGAACGGTCACGGATCAAGACAATCTACCGCTCCCTGGAGTTAACATCCTTGTACAGGGTACCACAACCGGGACTCAAACCGATTTTGATGGTAATTACTCCATTAAAGCAAGCGAAGGACAGACTTTAGCATTCTCTTTCATAGGTTTTCAAACCGCTGAAAGGGTTGTTGGTGCAGGTAGCACCATCAACGTACAGATGGAGGAAGACACAGAGGTACTGGAAGAGGTGGTGGTAACCGCTCAAGGTATTAGGGCACAACCCAGATCTTTAAGTTATTCCGTACAGTCCGTAGATTCGGAAGACATTACTAAGTCTAGGGAGACCAACTTAGTGTCTGCCTTAAGCTCTAAGGCCGCTGGGGTTCAAGTAACCACCTCATCGGGATCGGTAGGCGCATCGGCAAATATTAGAATTCGTGGTAATACTTCCATCACCCGGTCAAATTCTCCCTTGTTTGTCGTAGATGGCGTACCCATTGACAACTCCTCATTCTCGGAAGACCCCACCCAAACCTTTAATAACTCTAGTGTAGGGGGAAGTGATTTTTCCAACCGTGCCATAGATATTAATTCCAGTGATATTGAATCGGTCAATATACTTAAAGGAATTGCCGCCCAGACCCTTTATGGACTTCGTGCGGCAAATGGGGTTGTTCTCATTACCACCAAGAAAGGTAAAGCGGGTAAGACTAGGGTTACACTGACCACCTCTAGCACACTATCTGATTATAACCAGGTACCCTCCTTACAAAAAATATATGCTCAGGGACGTCACAATAACGGGTTGGAATATAGAGGGCCTGAAACTTTTGAGGGCGATTCTTGGGGACCAAAAATATCCGATCTGGAGTTTGACGGTGACACTTCCTATCCCTTTGATAGGGGCGGTCGTCTAGTTCCTGCCGGAACAGGAAATGGCACTCCCGCTAGAGCGTATGATCACTATGATTTTTTTAGGACGGGAGATGCTATTGATATCAACTTAGCTGTCAGTGGAGGAAATGAAAACATTAACTACAGGGCATCAATTGGAAGATTAACCCAAAATGGAATTTCCCCAAACGAAGAATTTGAACGCAAGACCTTTAGATTGGATATGCAGGCTAAGTTAAATGAAAAGATCACCTTGGATGCATCCGGGCAGTATACAAATTCTGGGGGCGTTAGAGTTCAAAGGGGATCCAATATATCGGGTATTATGTTAGGACTGTTACGTACCACTCCTACTTTTGACAACGGTAATGGTCTTAGGGGACAAGCCGCTGCTGATAGTCCAGCATCCTATTACTATGACATCGCTGGTTCTGAACTACCGGGACATAGAAGTTATCGTGATGGTATTTACAACAACCCGTACTTTACAGTTGCCAAAAACCCAAACTTGGATGATGTTAACCGGACGATTGGAAAAATGGGGCTAACCTATGAGTTTAACGATTGGCTAAGTGTTAAATCGACCGCCTCCATCGATAGATACACCGATACTAGAAAAATTGGTTTTGATATCCTAGATGCCAGTTTTGGAAATGGCCGTACCCTCAATGATGTTATTGCCAATCAGGATATAAACTGGAATTTCCTTATTAGTGCAAATCATGATTTCAGCGAGAAGATTGGGATAACCGCTAATATTGGTTATGACGGGTATTATAACAAGAGTAATAGGCAAACCGTCATTGGCGATGGGATGACCATTCCCGGATTCTTTAATTTAAGCAACGTTGAAACTACACAGGCTTCGGAAATTTCCAACTCAAAAAAACTTATCGGAGCCTTTGCAACGGCTACTATAAGTTACGACAATATGATTTTTTTAACACCGTCCTTTAGAAATGACTGGTCTTCTACCCTACCCGTTGGCGATAATACCTTTCAATCTTATTCCATTGGGGGCAGTTTTGTATTTAGCGAATTGCTCAACGCAGATTCTTTTATTAATTATGGTAAGCTAAGGGGGTCCTGGGGTAAATCCGGTAATGATGCGCCTGTCTATGCCACCATCACCAATTTCATAGGCACCTCTGTAAGTGGTGACGGATTTATACAAAATGTCACTTTCCCCGCTTACGATGCTACTTCTTTTGAGCGGTCTTCAAGAGCTGGCAACCCGATATTAAAGCCTGAGGAAACCACGGAGTTTGAGGTAGGCTTAGAATTAGGTATGTTAAGGAACCGATTGAAGTTCGATTTCTCCTATTATGACAAAGAAACATCTGACCAGATAATTCCAGTGGATGCTGCTCCTTCTTCCGGGTTTATAGACCGATTTGAAAATGTTGGAATCGTTTCCAATAAAGGTTATGAAGTAACTTTAAGTGGTACACCCATCAGAACGGATGATGTTTCTTGGAATGTGAGTGTTAACTGGACCACGTATGAAAATGTGGTAGAAGAACTAGTAGAAGGTGTTGAAAGTGTCACATTAAACGGTTTTTCCAGTACCAGTTCACGTGCGGTTGCCGGAGCATCCTATGGAGTTATTTTTGGCTCAAGATTCCTTAGAAACGAAGCGGGAGCTATATTAATAGATGATGACGGTTATCCGCTACAAAATCCTGAAGATGGTGTTGTGGGAGATCCCATTCCGGATTGGCTTGCCGGCATTAGCTCCTCCCTAAGATATAAAGGCTTTGGTCTTTCTGTCCTGTTCGACATTAGAGAAGGTGGTGATGTATGGTGCGGTACCTGCGGCATCTTAGACTATTTTGGGGTTTCGGAGGCCACATTGATCCGGGATCAAACTACTTTATTTCCAGGAATTGTTGAGTCTACCGGCGCAGCAAATACCCAAACTGTCCCTTACTCAGACCCATCGATCAGCGAGAATAATAACTGGTGGAGACGCTATGGATTTGGGGGGCTTTCCGAAACCGCTATTTATGACGGCTCTTGGATACGCTTAAGAGAAATTACAGTTTCATACGATCTACCCTCTAAATGGCTTGAAGGCACCTTTATAGAAGCTATGTCCTTATCAGCTTTTGGACGAAATCTATGGTTGAACACCGATTATCCCGGTGTAGATCCCGAGACCAACTTGACCGGTGACACCAATGGTATTGGATTGGATTATTTTAATCAGCCCAACACTACAAGTTATGGCCTTAACCTAAAATTAAACTTTTAAGAAGATGAAAACTACAAACTTAATATTTGGCATGCTATTTATTGGCCTGTTGGCTTCTTGCGAAATCACAGACGTTAATGTCGATCCAGACAATCCATCTGCAGAATCTATCAATGCTGGAGCCATATATCCTGGAATGATAGCCCAAACCCATAGGAATTCGGTGGCATTGGGTGGTAGAATAGCGGGAATAGTAATTCAACATTTTGAAGGCCTAGATGCACAGCAAATTGCCTATGGGCAATATAATATTGGAGAAAGCGATACGGACGACCTATGGGACTTTGGTCTTTATGGAGCTGGTTCTATGAGGGATTGCTTTGTAATAATGCAAAATAGTGAAGGAGAGGTAAGTGCATTGGCTAAATTATATATGGCCGCCAACTTAGGGGTTGCCATAAGTACTTGGGGAGATGTCCCATACTCTGAAGCCTTTATAGGGGACGCGGGAAATCTAAACCCCGTATATGACAATCAATTAGCTCTTTACGGTACTATTCAGACGCTGTTGAATGAATCCCTTTCCGAAGGTGTGAAATCTGGCATTGGTGCATTTATGGGTGCAGGATCCACAGGCAATATAGATTGGGAAAAAACCGCGCATGCCTTAAAGGCACGTTACTACTTGCACCTTACGTCTGTTGATGGTACAGCTGCCCAAAGCGCCCTACAGGAAGCTCAACAAGCCTTTAGCAGCACCTCGGAACAACCAGATTTTATCTATAGTTCACCAGCGCAAAACGCAAACCCTTTCGCACTTTTCGACAATGACAGGCCCAGCACTTTAGGATTTTCAACATCGCTTTTTACTATGATGACCGGAGACCCCAGATTACCTTTCTATACTACCGATGGGGAAAGCTTTGCCGGCGTACCCGGTTTGTTTTGGGGACAATTTGAATCTCCTACCCCACTCATTTCGTATTGGGAAGTGAAATTCATTGAGGCGGAAGCGATTGTTAGGACCGGAGGCTCCGATGCAGCTGCATTGTCGGCTTTACAAGAGGCAGTAATGGCAAATATGCTTTACGTAGGGGTTACCCAAGCTGATGCGGATACCTACACCAATACCTTGGCACTTACAGGTAGTGAGGCCAATAAAATAGAAACCATTATTGTGGAAAAATACAAGGCTCTGTATGGAAACGCCCCGTTTGAAGCATGGGTAGATTACCGTAGAACCGGATTTCCAAATTTGACGCCCAATCCGGATGCCGTTCCCAGTAATAATCCCTCTGGGGTAATACCGAGGCGATTTTTATACCCCCTTTCTGAGCGCACCACTAATTTAGCAAATTATGAAGCTGCTATTTCTGCACAAGGCGGACATTTACTGGATGATGATTTAGCATCATTTCCAAGCAACTAAAACAAAAGGATTTTCATCTTCATAAAGCCATCTGCCTAGCGGCGGGTGGTTTTTTTTATCTACCTTTGCGTCTATGGAAAAAACAACCCAAATTTACGGTATTAGAGCCGTTATGGAGGCCATCAATGCCAACGAGCCCATAGATAAAGTCTTTATCCAGAAAGGATTAAAAGGCGATCTCTCTCGGGAGATGGAGACCCTACTTCGCAAGAAGGGCATCAGCGCCTCTTATGTCCCCGTTGAAAAACTAAACCGCATTACCAAAAACAACCACCAAGGAGTGGTAGCCAACATATCTCCTGTTGACTTTCTTTCCATAGAGGAATTAATTGCACAAGTAGCGGAGAAAGAAACGGCCCCTCTTTTTCTTTTATTAGACCAACTTTCCGATGTCCGTAATTTTGGCGCAATTATTAGAACTGCAGAATGCACAGGCGTAGATGGAATAATTATTCAGAAGAGAGGAGCAGCACCCGTTACCGCCGACACCGTTAAGACTTCGGCCGGAGCTGCTTTTAGAGTACCTATTGCAAAGGTAGACCATATAAAAGATGCCGTTTTCTTTTTACAGGCATCAGGAATTCAAGTGGTTGCCGCCACGGAAAAAACAGACAACACCCTTTATGAGGTATCGTTATCTGCCCCCACGGCAATCATTATGGGATCTGAAGATCAAGGCATCTCCCCCTCCATCCTAAAAGCCTCGGACCATATGGCCAAATTGCCCATGCTGGGAACCATTGGATCCCTTAATGTATCTGTAGCTTGCGGCGTTTTCCTATACGAGGTAGTACGGCAGCGTTTGGGCAAAACCTCCAAATAAACGAAACATATTGTTACCAGGCTGGCGGCCCCTAGTGGGCCACCACACCTACTCCCTACTATCAGCGGAGTCCCCTTTTTCCGACTTCCTATAGTGGTAAATAATTTTAGGTGGCTCTTTATGGGGCACCGCCTCCTGCTCGGATGGACGCTCAATAAAATTACCATCTTCATCAAAGTGTCTTAGGAACTCATCTTCCTCCTCATTATAATCTTCCCTTTCCCAATCGTATTTCCTAGGTTTTGGCAAGGAAGCCTTTACTAATAGGGCCAACAACAATCCCGTTGAGAATCCGCCTAAGTGCCCCTCCCAAGAAATCCCTTCCTTTACCGGAAAAATATACCACAGCATACTTCCGTAGATAAATACTACGATAAGGGAAAGTGCTACCAACCTGTAGTGTTTGGAAATAATTCCCTTAAAAAAAATGAAACTAGCCAATACATATATAAGACCACTTGCGCCAATATGAAAGCTAGGCCTACCAATTAACCAGGTAATAAAACCAGATATTAGTATTCCAAGTAGTAGCACTTTGGCAGTGATTCCCCTATAAAAATATGTCAAGCCAGCTGTAAGTATCGCCAACGGGAGGGTGTTATTGTACAGATGGTCTACCGATCCATGAAGGAAGGGACTAAAGATAATCCCCCTTAATCCGCTAAACGTTCTTGGATAGATACCATACTCGTTTAAGTTTACTTGGAATTTAATTTCTACCCAAAATACGGTCCAAATGGCAAGCACTGAAATTAGCGGCAATACAATGACCGAATTTGAATATTTAAAATACGATTGCTCCGTCATACTTGAAATATAAGTATAAAATCAACATCCCTGCCAAGATTCCATTTTTCGATAAAATGTCATCTATTTAAAAGTCTTATTTTTGTGCCCTATGAATAAACCACTTGCAGAAAGAGTACGCCCCAAATCACTGGAGGAGTACATAAGTCAACATCATCTGGTAGGTGAAAAGGGATCGCTTACCCATCAAATTAAACAAGGAATTCTTCCTTCCCTCATCCTATGGGGCCCCCCAGGAACGGGCAAAACCACCTTGGCCAATATCATTGCCGAGACCAGCGGAAGACCCTTTTACACTTTGAGTGCTATTAGCAGTGGTGTAAAAGAGGTAAGGGAGGTAATTGAAAAAGCTAAACAAAGCGGCGGTTTATTCACAACTAAAAACCCTATCCTTTTTATTGATGAGATCCACCGGTTTAGCAAGTCGCAACAAGACTCCCTTTTAGGTGCTGTTGAGAAAGGCTGGGTCACCTTAATTGGAGCGACTACCGAAAACCCCAGCTTTGAGGTAATCCCCGCGCTCCTATCCCGTTGTCAGGTCTACATCCTGAATCCGTTTGGAAAAGAGGACTTGGAAGCTCTTTTAAAAAGGGCCATGAATCTGGATACCCATCTTAAGAAAAAAACCATTCACCTGAAGGAGACCGAGGCACTGTTAAGACTTTCCGGTGGGGATGGCAGAAAACTATTGAACATCTTTGAGCTTATTATAAACTCCGAAGCCAAAGAGGAAATTAATATAACAGACGAACTGGTTTTAAGTAAGGTTCAGCAAAATACGGTGCTCTATGACAAAACTGGGGAGCAACATTACGACATCATCTCTGCTTTTATCAAATCTATACGCGGCAGCGACCCCAATGCCGCCGTATATTGGCTGGCTAGGATGATAGAAGGTGGAGAAGACGTGAAATTTATTGCCCGAAGACTGTTGATATTGGCCTCCGAAGATATTGGCAATGCCAATCCCACCGCATTGGTAATGGCAAATACCACATTCCAGGCAGTTACTACCATAGGATATCCAGAAGCGCGTATAATTCTAAGCCAGTGTGTTATTTATTTAGCCACTTCCCCTAAAAGCAATGCCAGCTACATGGCTATCAATAAAGCGCAACAAACCGTTAAACAAACGGGAGACCTATCGGTACCGCTACCTTTACGAAATGCGCCTACCAAACTAATGAAAGATCTAGGGTACGGGCAAGAATACAAATATGCACACGATTATGACCAAAACTTTGTGGACGAAGAGTTTATGCCGACCGAGTTAAAAGGGGCCAGCTTTTATAGCCCAGGCAACAATAATCGAGAAAATGCTATAAAGGAATTCCTTAAGAAACGCTGGAAAAATAAATATAAGCTATAAATACTGCTTCCAAGCACCCTTGAAGGTCACTAGAGGGCCATTTGATTTCAGGAGATTAGAATTTAATGTTCATCTTTTTGTTCATCAGTTCGCCTCCCTCATAGTATTCGAACACCCAATTTCCACCTCTTTTATACAAGATTCCATTTGCTTCTTGCCAATTAGGTTTCGCCATATAAAAGTTACTGAAACTAGTCTGCTGCAAGATCATCACAATTTTAGGGGTGCTATCCACTAATTGGTAGCCATTGGGAATGGCCTGAGCATACAAAACATCGCTTTCCACCACATTTTTCACCTGCGTGGCAGTTTCGGTTAGCTGCCCTTCCCCTTGCTTAAAATCTGACTGCACTGGAGTTAGATCCTTAAAGGACTGCTCCTCCAAAGTAGCCTTTTGCTGAACTACCTTCTGCTGATTGGAGTCGGTTTTATTTTTAGCTACGTCTTCAAATCTTATGTCTTTGTCCTTTTCATTGGATTTGGCTTTATTCTCAGCTACATCTTCAAATCTTATATTTTTGTCTTTTTCAGCTGGGTCTTCCAATTGTATAACATCGTCCTTAAAACTAATAACAACAGGCTCCTTATTAGCTGCCGGTTGGTATTGGTAATTTACATCGGACAGGGACTGCATACTTTCTCTTATGGCCCCTGAATACGCTGCTTTAAAATCTTTTTCTTTACTCCTTCCTTCCTTGGTTACATACACCTCTTTAGAGAAACAGTCCTTTAAACTAAGGGTAAGTTTAGTGGTAAACATGGAAGAATCATCGTTTAAGGACAATACCAGTCCCAAACATCTATTGTTCAACAAATCCTCTGGCATAGCATTGTCGTACACCGCATTAAATCCATTTTCCACCAATAAATATTTAATCAAGGTACTGGTCTGGTACTGATTCTCCTGCTTAAAGGCATCTAACTTAACAGGTACGATAATGTATTTATACTTATTTAATTCTGCCTGTGACATTCCTAAAAAACAATTCAGCAAAAAGATAGCAATCAGTAAATTTCTCATGTAAAACTCGGATTATTTCTTGCCCCAAGATATAATATTTAATCCAAACTGAAAAGAAGCATAGTGACTATCAGCCACATTCCCATAGGCTAGAAGGTTATCTGCCATTACATATAAATTAACCGGACCTGCTTGTAAACTTAGTCCCAATCCTATATTTGAAAATGAAAACTTATCTACCGTATAGGTAGCTTTTACGGCCAAGGCATGCCCGAAGCGACGCAGATAAAAGGCCGTTAAAGCAGCTTGCGGTCCCCTAGGCCTGTTAATAACATACAATTGTCCTCCCACCGCATTGTTGAAGTCTTTAAAACGCTGTCTGCCAAACACCAAATCCTTACAGTCACACCTACCACGAGATGGCATAGGCTTGCCAAAGTTATAGCGAAGAGACCCATATAGTTTAGTAGGTCTAAAGCTAAGATAGCTTTTTGTATTATTTTCATAGGGAATCAAAGATTCTACCTCCTCTATTAATTCTTGCCAAAGGTCGTCGTTAAGGTTAGAAAATGCCTCTGGCAAAATAAACTCTATTCCCTCTACGGTAGCCGCCCCATTTAGGCTATAGTTTTTTACATCGGTGGTATTGTAAATAAATCCAAGGTCTAACAAGCTACCCGTTAGTAGGGTTCTTTCGTTTAAGTGATAGGTAAACCCTAAATCCACACCCAGTCCCAAATCGCCCCCAAAAAACATTCTACGGCTAAGAACCTCAGATAAAGAAGTATTTTCGTTGTCGTCCAAGGCATCTTTAATTTCATCTAAACCAGAGGAGCGAAATTCCATATCTGCCACCAAGGTGTTAGCTCGTAGATTATTCTCTCCCTCCGTAGTAACAAAATACCCGCTGTTCTTTGTAGAGAAAGCATGAAATACACTTGAATATATTTTTGCCCTTGCCCCTACAGTAAGCTTTTTATGGATTCTTTTATTAAGTCCAAAATGAAACACATTCACCATTTCGGACCTAGCTTTTAAGTGGTCTAGATTAAACCTTCTTCCCAAATGAGGGGCATTGCCCTCAAATGCTAGGATGGCAAGATCCTTAAACCAATAGCCTATAGCATCTCCCTCCGTATAAATCCCGAAGGAATAAAAGTTATCTGGATTCCTTCCCCTAAATCCGGCATTAAGAAGGTGTGTTTGAAAAGTTCCGCTTAGTTCGTCCCTTATCCCCATCCTATCTATTGCCTTTTCCCGGACTTTATCATTAAAGTCTTCCCCATCATCCGCAAAAAGATCATGGACAGTGAGGGCATTGGAGCCTGCTTGAATAGACAGACCGGAAACAACCGGTAGACCGGCATACCACTGATAATCCGTCAGCATCCCGGGATTGACCATCAGGGCATCGGGGATTTCCGTGAAATCGTATAACAATTGTTTGTTCTGGGCTAGAAGCGGGACATTGCTCGTGAGCAATATCAATAAAATAATAGCCCAAGACCTCATCGTATCCGCATCGTAAATTCACCCATAGACCTAAAAATGATCTTTGGGTCTGGAAGGTTAGAAACACTGGTATTGTCGCCCAAGTTCTGCACATGAACCCTAATACTGGAGGTGTTTTTGATAATTTCTATGTTTTTTCCAGAAGCGCCACCATAAGCTACCTCCTTTTCTACGGTAGCCGTTGGCCCTGGATCTACGTGAATGTACATAGTATCCAGAATTAGCTTAGCTTCATCCAAAAACTCTACAGTGAGGTCTAATTCCTTGCTTGTGGTGTTTTCAATTTCATATATAATAGAACCTTCCAACACCCGGTCTGCAAAGATATCTTCATTAAATCCGTCAAAATTAAAATCCTGGCTTACGGAACCTCCTACAATAGGCTGATTAAATACATCTTCCGGCGCTTCCACATATAGGATACTTCCCTCAATGGTAGGCTCTATGAATAAATCATCCAATTGATCAAAATTCTGCTTCTCCACACAGGAAACTAGTCCTAGTAGCGTAATTATAGACAGAATTAAAATCTTATTTACCATAAGGTGCACATTGCAAAATCAGACTATAAGATCATGATCTACAATATACAACTTTATAAAAACAATTTTATTTCATTCAAGTTCTGAATAATTTCGCAATAATTATGCTTAGGTTCCTTATGGGCATTAAAATGAAGTACGTGAAATCCCACCCTTTGAGCCCCAATAATATCTGCCTCCACGCTATCTCCTATCATTATAGATCTTTGGGGAACTGCCTTGGCCTTATCCAGTGCTAATTGAAATATTAAGGGATCTGGCTTTTTTGCACCGGCCATTTCCGAATTAATAACCTGATTAAAAAAGTGGTCGATTTTGGCATTGCGCAATTTCCTATCCTGTACCTCCTGAAATCCGTTGGTAATGATATGAAGCTTGTATTTGGGTTGTAAGTACCCCAAGATCTCTAAGGCATTTGGAAATAGGTTATTATAGGAAGACAAGTGCTCTATATACTGATTGGCCAAATAATGTATAAGCTCATCACCTACCCCATACCTCAACGAGTCGAAGGTGTTTTTAAGCCTTTGATATCTCAACTCTTCTTTAGTGACTTTCCCCTCCCTATACTTCTTCCAAAATTCTAGGTTAATGGGAATATAGGTTTTTAAAAAGTCATCCAAATCCACCCCCACGGCACTTTCAGACAAAATCTTCTGGAAAGTAAGGGCAGAATTCTTTTCGAAATCCCAGAGTGTATGATCTAGATCGAAAAACACATCGGTAACCGTATTACTGTACATATACTTTCTTTAAAATATTTCTATATAACTCCTTCCAATTCAGCTTCGCTTCGCCCCCAAGCAGCTCATTAGAAAAAATGGTTACAAACGTACCATTTACCTTTTTCACTTCCAAAGCAAGAGACGCTACCACCTTAAGTGCCTCTTCTTTTGAATTGGTAGTTAACAAGCTATAATCATGGAGGGCAAATGGGTGAATTTCTATAGGCTGTTGAACCTCCAGAAGAATGTCATAAAAATAGAAAGGGGTGCAACTCCCCGCTCTAAATCCACTTTCATGGGTATACCCCATGGTATAATCGTTTGTAAACCCCGCATCCACTAAATTCCGATAGGTTTCTGGAATATCTACCCTGTTAAAACGCATGCGGGAGCTATTGATGGGTCTATGAATTACATTGGAAAGATTCTTTTTCTCTTCCATCAACAAGGTTTTGTTGTTAAAGGAACTGTACGAACAGCAAAGAGAAACCACCTCGTAATCTGCAACCGACTTAATAAGGTATTTAAATTTGTTATTACTGGGAGACACATTCTTGTCATAGGTAGAATATTCCGCAAATTGGAAAAAGAACCTGCCCTTAGCATTGTATTGTTTGTGCAATTCTATGAGCTCAAAAAAATTATCATAGGGATCCCTCTTTAATTTCATCAACACAGATATCCGATCTACCACCCGTCTTAATCTTAGAGAGACCAAGTCTAATAAGAAGCCCGAAATCCCCCTTACCAACCCCCTGTGCAAAAAACAATGGGAAGTGGTAACATCAATGATGGGGTTAAAACGGTATGATCTAGGCTTGTATTCCAATTCTGGAAATTTTTCTTTAAGCCCTTCCAATAACCTAAGCGCCCATATATCTACCACTGGAATCTGCAAAAAGTTATTCTGATACGCCAAACTGTCTTTCGGAGGAAACCTACCGTGGATATCCTTAACGTGTGGCAAATACTCCTCATACCTACTGAGTAAATAAAAACTAGCGGCAAAAATGTCGAAGGGCAGGTTACTCCTTTCCCCGGCGGCAAAAAAACAAGGTACGCCTTCCCAATCCGATACATGTATTTGAAGATCGTTAATTCCCTGCTCGAACAATAGATCATTGCTCCTTAAAAAAAACTCGTTTTGAAGTGGCTGCTTCGTATAGGTTATTTTGGGACCGGCGTGTTTTATAAAATCTTCCACTTTGGTTGTGAAGGAAACCTCTATACCCAAAATATTGGTGAATAAATGCTTCGTTATATATCTAAAGCGGGAAGTGATCTTATGGGTGTAAATAAGCAGCATAGTCTTTATTTTTCTCTAACGGGTTTTATTACCGATATCCTTTGGCGCCTCCCTATGACCGGAAAGAACCGATTGATATTTAGAAATACGTTTCTACCCGAAGCTAACACTTTAAATTAGTTTTTATAGCAGGCCTTCATCAGCAAAACTAAAGTATTCTTTTTGAGTAATGATAATATGATCTAACACTTTTATGTCCAAGGCTTGAGACGCCAACTTCAATTTTTGGGTTATCTGTTTATCGGCCTCACTGGGCTTAAGGGTACCTGATGGGTGGTTATGGGCAAGTATAAGGCCCACGGCTCCAAGCTCTAAAGCTTGCTTTAATACCAAGCGGACATCTACCAAGGTTCCGGTAATACCCCCTTTACTCTGCTGACCGGCAAAAAGAACTTTATTGGAGTTGTTAAGGTATACAATCCAAAACTCCTCATGGGGGAGTTCTCCCATTTTAGGCTGCAAAAGATTAAAAACACATCTACTGGAAGAGATTTTGGTAATCTTCTGTCCGTCTTCTCCCCTTCGCCTTCGTCCAATCTCTAAGGCAGCAACAATAGATACAGCCTTGGCCTCTCCAATCCCCTTGAACTTCATAAGCTGTTTTACGGAAAGTTTGCCCAATTCGTTAAGGTTATTATTTACCGAGGCCAAAATACGCTTGGAGAGCTCCACCGCACTTTCATTTCTACTGCCGGAACCGATAAGAATAGCAATCAATTCTGCGTCAGTTAGGATTGTCCGCCCCTTCTGGACCAGTTTCTCCCGTGGCTTATCATCATCGGACCAATTTTTTATGGAAAAGGTGGTAGATTTTTCTTGCATAGGTTAAAGATAAGAATTATAGTCTATTGGAGGATTTACTTTGAAAAAAAGAAGCCATTCCAATTGTTGGAATGGCTTCTTTCATTTAAAGACTTTACTGCTCTGCAGGGAATTAGTACCCAGGATTTTGTTTTAGGGTAGGCTCCCCATCTGCACCTACACTCAAGTCTATTTGAGCTTGTGGAATGGGATAATATTCACTTTTTCCAGGAATAAATCTTCCACCTCTCACATCAGTGGTTATATTTCCCTGATAATCAAAATAGGTATTAAGGGTTTCTTCTGCAATACCCCATCTAACCAAGTCGAAGAATCGGTGCCCTTCCATAGCAAGCTCCAATTTTCTTTCGAAATAGATTCTCTCCAACGCCATTTCTTTAGATGCAAAGTCGGCCAAGGTATAATCTGCTATCACGTAATTGGCTGCATTACTGTTCTCGTCAAATCCAGCCATTGGGTCATCTTCATCCACATACTGCTTTAAATAGCCATCTGGATTTGCGGCTCTTTGACGAACTCGATTTACATAATCTAAAGCTACATCCAAACTACCAGCCTGTGCTTCTGCCTCAGCTGCCATCAGCAAGACATCTGCAAATCGGATCACACGAACATTAATAGCTGTACCCGGCGCCCAAGAGCTTTGATCCGCATACTGATCTTGCGTAGCCTGCCAATAGATATTCTTTTTTGGCGCATAAGGACCTCCATAGGTCTGCTCCCTTATCCAAGCCATACCAGGATGCTTGCCCCAATCATGAAAAGGTATACCTCTTCTTCCTACTGTCCAGTCTAGCCTTGGATCCAATGTCCTCGTATCGGGACTAAAGGGCTCGCTACTGGTAATCCCCATATCGCTTTTCACTGGATCTGAGTTGTAATTTGAAATATCGGGAAGTCCGGTTACCGGATCCGTCTTATAGGAATTAACCAAATCCTGTGAAGGCTGAAAGAATCCACAACATCTGAATGGACTATTATAAGGGAAGTTTAGCATGCCACCTTGATTAGCATTGGCAATGGAACCGGTCCCATCGTTAGCTACCATTTGAATATCGAAAACTGTTTCAGAATTATTTTCAGTAGCTGCATCAAAATTATCCCTGAATCGTTCAACCAAAGCATACTTAACTCCTCCTGAATTAACGCCATTATTGATCACATCGGTAAAGACAGTTTTAGCTTCGTTAAACTTCTTTTGATATAAATATGTCTTTCCTAAATAGGCCGCTGCTGCCCATTTATTTGCTCTTCCAAAATCGTCCTGTGCTGCAGGTAAGTTATCAAATGCAAATTGGAAATCTGCTTCAATGTTAGGCCATATATCTACATCATTTGGCTGCTTGGGATCTTCAGTTGTTTCATCGATCCAAGGAACCATATTCCACATTTTCTTCAGCTCAAAATAAAAGTGCCCTCTTAAGAATCGAGCTTGAGCAGCAATATTTTTGCTGTCCTCCTCTGAGATATCTGTGGCCTTAGCTAATAATTTCAAGGTGTTATTCGCTCGGGTAACTCCTCCATATAGCGCTCTCCATTTGCTATTGTAATAACCGTTGGATGGATTGGAAATAAACTTTACAATTTGATCAATAGCAGGTTGGTCACCTCCGAAACTTCCTTTACTTGCTTCACCACCCGCTACAGTACCGTAAACCCAATTATCAGGCGCTGCTTCCCAAGCTGCACCTCCAAATCCAACCCCATCCAGGGCCGCGTAAGCACCGGTCAGCAAATTATCTACACCATCCTTATTGGCAATTACATCCTCACTTAAAGCTCCTAAGGCAGGTTGCTCTAGGAAATTATCACTACAACCTACAATTAACAGCGATGTTAGTATAGGTATATATAGTCTACTTAGTTGTTTTATAATTTTCATATACTTTATTTTATCGTTCATCCTCATTAAAAAATTACGTTTACCCCAAATAGAAGTTGTCTCTGATTGGGATAAGCACCTTCATCTATTCCAAAATTAACGGTACCACCAGAAATTTCCGGATCTATTCCTGAATAGGAGGTAATTGTAAAGGCATTTACCATTTGAGCATACAACCTCAACTTGGAAATATTGGCTCTGTTCATTAATTCTGTAGGGAAGGTGTACCCTAACTGAATGTGTTTTGCCCTTAGGTAGGAACCGTCCTCAACAAAATAGGAGTTAGGAACATCTGCTACACTAAACGATCCCGTAGTTTCCTGAATGGGGGCTTTAGCATCCATATTTTGCGGAGTCCAGGAGTTGTAGAGTGCTGTATGACTCTTAGCCCCTGTAAATGAACTATAAAAATCTGTCCACCATTTCACATTATTCCAAATATCGTTTCCTTGGGATCCATATAGAAACATGCTCAAATCCCAATTTTTGTATATCAATTCTAAGTTTAACCCATAAGTGAAGTCGGGATTTGGATTTCCTAGGAAAACCCGATCATCAGCGGTTATTCTGCCGTCACCATCACTGTCTGCATACCTAAATCTACCTACGGCAACATCTGGTTGATAAGTAGCATTCGGATCGCCAGTTACTGCAATTGCTTCCGCATTAGCATCGGCAATCTCATCTTCTGAATTCCAAAATCCTACAATTTTGTATCCATAAAACTCACTCACAGATCGCCCCACCGCATTTCTAATAATTGTACTACCGTTAAATCGTCTGCCTTCCCGGTCAAAGTAGCTATAACCATCGGCAATCTTTTTAATTTCGTTATTGTAAGTAGTTAAGGTTAGCGTAGTGTTTAAACGCAAATCGTCAGTTAGGTTAAAAAAGGTAGATACATCCATATCCAACCCATTGTTTGCCATTTCCGCAACGTTTACGAAGGGAACAGTAGCATTCCCAACAGTGGCCGGTAAGCTAGGATTAAAAAGTAAGTCTTTAATCTCCTTTTTGTAGTAATCTAAACTTAACTGTACACTGCTATTAAACAAACTTGCATCCAATCCTATGTTAGAATTGATATTCTTTTCCCAAGTTGCATCTGGGTTTCCAATTCGTTGTTGTTGGAAACCTTCTGAAATTGTTTGATTACTTCCTGAAATCGCATAGTAAGAATTCTGCTGATTTCCACCAAAGGTGGTAAACGAGTTTGCAGGATCTACGTTCAATTGATTCCCCATTACTCCATAACCACCACGGATTTTAAGATCATTTAACCAATCCATTTCTGGCATAAAAGCTTCATTGCTAATGTTCCACCCTGCACTGACTGCCGGAAACCATCCATACTGATTATTTAAAAACCTAGAGGACCCATCGCGGCGAATAGTAGCACTCAATAAATATTTGTCATCATAGTTATAATCTAATCTACCTATCAAGGAAGATAATGCATCTTGTCTTTTCCAGCTGTAATTGGTCTGTGTTCCCGAACCAGTCTCCAAGGTTACATAATCTGGATCAAAAGAGAAATAACTTTGCATAGACCCACCTACTTCTCTCGCTCTGTTCTTATAGGCTTCCGTCCCCACCAAAACATTCAGGTTATGAACATCATTAAAAGTGTTTTGATACTGAAGGGTATTCGTCCAAGTATAATTGAAGCTCGTATGTGCGGCTTCCCTATAGGTGTTTACCGAACTATTTTCGGCATTTTCATATTCTGGGAAAGAGAACGAGTTAAAGCTATTAGAGTAATACTGCCCTCCAAAACTTGTTCTAAACGTAAAGTTCTCCATAAAGTCAACTTCAGCAAACATGTTTCCGAAAATTCGGTTAGACACTCCCCTGTTATTTCTAGTACGATCCATTATAGCAACTGGATTCCTCGCGTTTCCTAAATCGGAACCAAACGATCCAGCATAATTCCCTTTAATATCCCTAACAGGTATAATTGGTTGCTGTCTGATGGCCATTCCAATGGCACTACCCTCGCTCAACGCGCTAATTTGAGGATTTTCTCTAATACTGAAGCTAAGATTCTGTCCTATCCTAATATTGTCAGAAATATTGAATACCGTATTAGATCGCATTGTATAGCGCTTTAAATAAGTGTTTTTCAGAGTTCCCTCTTGGTCAAAATAGTTTAACGAGAATAAATAACTTCCTTTTTCATTTCCATTACTAACGGACAAGTTATGACTGGTTATACTAGCCGGACTAAAGATTTCTTGGAACCAATTAGTTCCTTGCTTATTAGCCTTTACAATCCTATAGAAATTATCCAAATCTGAACTACTGGTATAATTAGGATTTACGTTGTACAACGACTCATCAACGGTATCTGCACCAACAGGAGCAATATAATTTGGAAGTACCGGAGTGGCTCCATTACCGTATTGGCTATGGTTAATGGGATCCCCTGGATTGGTATTCCTCAAGGCCATAAATGTTAAGTCGGCCATTTCTTGTGAAGAAAGAATATTCCATGGGTTACCGCTCTGTACCATCTGGGTACCATAATACGCGTCATAAGTCACCCTCATTTTTCCCTTTCCTTTTTTGGTTGTAATAACAACTACACCATTAGCAGCTCTAGATCCATAAATGGAAGCAGAACCAGCATCCTTTAAAACCTGCATGGATGCCACATCGTTAGGGTTTAGATCGCTAATATTATCGGTTGGAATACCATCTACCACGTATAGTGGATTGTTGTTTCCAAAAGTGTTAGACCCCCTAATTTTTACTTGAGGTGCCTCGCCAGGCTGTCCTCCTCCTGTAATGGTAACTCCAGAAGCCCTTCCTTGCAATTGATTGGTCACCTGTCCCGAGGGTTGCTTTTGCAGATCATCAGTTTTTACCACTGATACTGCCCCTGTAAGATCTTGTTTCCGCTGGGTTCCATACCCAACTACCACAATTTCCTCCAAGGCAGTAACATCGGTTTCCATACTAACATCAATAGTGTTTTGCCCATTTACAGCAACCTCTACATTACTATAACCAATGTAGGAAAATACTAAAACTGCATCCGAAGCAACATTTATACTATAATTACCATCAAAATCAGTTACGGTTCCGTTAGTAGTTCCCTTTTCCAAGACATTGGCGCCAGGAATGGGCATTCCAGTTTCATCTAACACAACCCCTTTTACGGTGCTTTGATATTCACCGATTATTTCGTTGGATTCATAATTGTTCGCCCATAAAGAATTTGGAAGAACAAGCCCGAGCACTACAAGGATAAAACCTGCCCAATAGGGAAAAAATTTCTGCCAGAGCTTAAAAAACAATAGTGTTCTTTTAATCATAATTTAAATAGTTTAGTTAAGTAATTTATTGTCGACCATTCAATAGGAATAATCCTATTTTTTTTTGTGCGACCACCAATATACAAATATTAACAAAACTTTAAAATTTACAAGAACACCCAATTATGCAATATAAACGTAGCTTATGCGACGATCGTCTAAAATACAACAAGCATAAAACACCCACCTAATTTACTATTAATCAGCAGGCAAAACAATCATCACCGTAAAGTAAGGGTAATTTAAAATTTGAATTCCTCCTACACAAAAGCAGTCACAGCAGACACCAAAGATCACCTTATGAATCCCTTACAAGGTTAACTTTAAAAGTATGTTTACGACAGGCTCTAGTTTATGCGAAGATACGGGTTTAAAAATAGGAATAAAATCTATAAATGTAAGTCGAGCTTGGTAAAACCAGGCTCGACTGTGACGAACAATTTGCCGCACACTTATATGAAAAATAATCTAAACTAGAAAAAGATAAAAAGCATCTCCACTAATATGGCTATACCCCTTCTACTTCCTCCTTAACTTCTTCCAGGTCTAATCCCCCGTAATTGCCAGAGCTCATCAGGAGGAGGGCCGAGTTGGCGTACTGCTGTTTAAATACAAACTCCCTAAAAGCTTCTGCATTGGTGAACACCTGTAAATCTTCACGCCCAAAAGCTTCTTTAATTTGTTCTGGGGTAACTTCTTGAAGACCTTTAATTTTCACCGATTCTGGCAAATAGAAAACCGCTGCAGTGGTAGCATCTTCCAACGCCCCTTTATAACCTTTTAAAAACTCTGGATTAAAACTACTGTAGGTATGCAGTTCCAAACATGCTATCAGATTCCTATTCGGGTATTGCTCGCGCACCGCTGCAGTACTTGCCTTTACCTTACTAGGCGCATGGGCAAAATCTTTAAAAGCAACGCTTAATTTCCCCTCAGCCATCTTTTCTAGCCGTTTTGAAGCCCCCGTAAATGTAGCTATAGCCTCATAAAAATCTTCCTCATCCAAGCCCATGTTTTGGCAAATCCACTTAGCACCTGCCAAATTGCTTAAATTGTGTTTTCCGAAGATGGGAATTGGCATAGGGCCATCTGGCGTTTCTAGAATAGTCTCCCCATTTTCCACGGAATATTCTGGAGTACGATAAGCGAGTTTTCTAATAGTATTTTCCGAAGCCTCCACTATTTTAACAACATTCTCGTCTTCCTCATTATAAGTGATACTCCCGCCTTTTACAATACTATCTACAAAACCTTTAAATTGCTCCAAATAGTATTCATAGGTAGGAAACACGTTAACATGGTCCCATGAAATGCCACTTAGCAACGCTATATTAGGACGATACAAGTGAAATTTAGGTCGTCTGTCCAAGGCAGAGGATAGATATTCATCCCCTTCCAATACGATAAAGTCATTCTCCTCACTAAGGGATACCATTTGATCAAAACCATCTAATTGGGCGCCTATTAAATAATCAACAGGACGATCATGATAATTCATAACATGAAGTACCATTGCCGTAATAGTCGTTTTCCCATGACTCCCACCAATGACCACTCTAGTTTTATACTTGGATTGTTCATATATAAATTCTGGATACGAATAGATTTTAAGCCCTAATTCCTGTGCTCGCAATAGCTCGGGATTATCCGCTTTGGCATGCATACCCAATATAACTGCATCCAAAGATGAATGCACCTTCTCTGGAAACCAGCCATAAGAAGCTGGCAGCAACCCCTTTGCCTTCAACCTGGTTTTGGATGGCTCGTAAATTATGTCATCACTACCGGTAACCGTATGTCCTTTATCCTGTAGGGCTAGCGCCAAATTGTGCATAACGCTCCCACCTATTGCTATAAAATGAATTTGCATTAAAATCGAACTTTAAAAACCGTAAAGATATGAATTGTAATAGCCTTATTCACCTTCCAAATAAAATTTTGCAATCATAATAGCTACGAAATATTCATCCCCACGCTATGTGAAAAACATCAAGACTAATTCGGCCACCTGCCACTTCCTTCATTTCCTTATCTTAGCACTAAAATCCATTAAAAATGAACATTAAACTATCCGAACTTACCTCCAAAGAAATTATGCCGGGATATCACGGTAAATTAATCCATACGCAACATATGAGTCTTGCTTTTTGGGAGGTAGAAAAAAATGCCATTGTTCCAGAACACAGCCATAAAAACGAGCAGGTAATGCAGGTACTAGAAGGAGAATTCCAATTTACACTTAATGGAGCAACCAACACCTATATTCCGGGAGATTTAGTTGTAATCCCTCCTATGGTCCCTCACAGCGGCAAGGCCCTAACAGCTTGTAAACTGATGGACGTTTTTAGTCCCACCAGAGAAGAATATCGCTAAATTAATCCCTTATACTTAGAGAAATCACACCACTGGAACTATGGAAATATCACTTAAAAACAAAAAGGCCCTTATAGGAGGAAGCAGCCAGGGAATTGGCAAGGCCATTGCACAACAATTGGCTAAAAGCGGTGCCAGCGTAACCATAATGGCGAGGAGTGAAGACAAACTAAAATCCATTATTTCCCAACTCCCTACCAATCAAGGGCAAACCCATCAATATTTAGTGGTGGACTATACCAACTATGACAGCTATAAAAAAATTATAGAGACGTATTTCACCCAAAATTCGGTGGACATTTTAGTTAACAACACCCAAGGCCCGTCCGCAGGAAATGCACTAGAGAAGGATGTACCTGATTACCAAAACGCCTTTGATCTCCTGTTCAAAACAACCGTATTTACTACGCAGCTAGCCCTTGAAGGTATGAAGGCTAAAAACTATGGACGCATTATAAATATTGCCTCCGTTACCGTGAAAGAACCAATTTCTAACCTAGTACTTTCCAACTCTATAAGGGCAGCCGTAGTTACCTGGGGCAAATCTTTGGCCATTGAAGTGGGTAAATTCAACATTACCGTCAACAATACATTGACAGGATTTTTTAACACAGAACGACTAAAAAGCCTAAATGAAAACAAGGCAAAATCAATAAATATTCCGTTGGAAGAAGTGGAAGAAGATATGATTTCCCATGTCCCAATGGGTAGAATTGGCCATCCAGAGGAGTATGGATTTTTGGTAACCTTCTTAGCTTCGGAGCAAGCTTCTTTTATAACAGGGGCTAATATCCCCATAGACGGCGGAATGCTTAAATCTATATAAGAATAGCGTACACTAAGGTTATTGTTCATTTTTTTAGGTGTAATATTACAATTACGACCAGAAGCGAGAAAGTCCTCCTATTTCTCAACCAATAATAAAAAGCAAGGGTTCTAAGCATCGTTGTACGGTAGGTATCTGAAGCCTTTTTAGATTAATTTCCCCACTCCTAGGCAACAGTGGTATCTTTTTTGCATCTAAGGATTATAGTTCGTTTTTCTTCAAATGAAAATCAACCAATATTCAATAAAGACCTCCTATGAAAAAAATAACCGCCTTAGTTATCATATTTCTTTCCATACAGCTTGCTCAATCCCAAGCAACCCCAGCTTATTATGACAGCATGTGGAAACGGGTGCAGCAATTGGAAAAAGAATCCATGACCAAATCGGCCATGGAGTTGGTTGCCCAAATTTCCGCTAAAGCAAAAAAGGACCATCAGGAGCCCCAGGTTATTAAATCCCTCTTATACGCTTCCAAATATAGTATGGTCCTGGAAGAGGACGCGCAATTGGAAATTATTGAGGATTTTAAAGATAAGATAGCAGAAAACCAGGTGCCTGTAAAAAATATTCTGGAAGGGTATTTGGCCAACTTATATTGGCAGTATTTTCAACAAAATAGATATCGATTTTACGATCGAACCAAAACGGAAACAAAAATAGATAGCGCCGATTTCAGGACTTGGGATTTAACCACCTTGTTTTATGAGGTAGGAAAACATTTTGATGCATCTCTAAATAATAAGTCCCACTTGCAACAAACACCGGTTGATCACTATAATGAAATTCTGGTAAAACAAGACGATTCGGAAATTTACAGACCTACTCTATTTGATCTTTTGGCACATAATGCTTTGGACTTTTATACCAGTTCCGAAAATAGCATCACCCGTCCAGCCGATAAATTTGAACTAAACAACCCAAGTATATTTTGCAATGCAAAGGAGTTTGTTCAGCAAAATATTACTACTAACGATAAAACATCATCACACTTTAAAGCACTTCAACTCTATCAACAATTAGTGTTGTTCCATCTATCCGATCCTTCTCTTGAAGCCTTGGTTGACGTGGATATAGCCCGATTGAAATTCATCTGGGAAAATGCCGTGTTCCCCAATAAGGATCAGCAATATATTGAGGTACTCCAAAATTCTGCCGAAACTTTTAAAGAGAACGAACACAGTGCGCTGTATCGCTATGAAATTGCATATGCACATCATCAGAGCGGAAACACCTATCACCCTACCATTAATCCAACCCCAAGATGGAAACACAAGGAAGCCTTGGATATCTGCGATTCTATAATTGAACAATTCCCGAGTAGCCGTGCAGCTGAACGATGCACCTCCCTAAAATCTCAAATTCTCACTAGCAACCTACGTCTCACCACAGAACAACATATCCCGGTACACACCCCTTCCAAGATCCTGGTCACCTATAAAAACATTTCCCGTTTACAACTGGCCGCCCACCAAATTTCAGCCAGTGAACTTAAAACATTAAACACACTATATCCTCAGGAGAAAAAACTCGCTTTCATAAAAAAGCTAGCTTTGGAAAAGCAATGGGAATCCACTTTAAAAAATGAAAACGACCATCAAGAACACCAAACAGAAGTGCTGTTGCCAGAACTCCCAAATGGCAATTACATCCTTTTGGCCACTCCAAAAGACGCCACCTACCCCAGCTCCTCGTTCACCCCTATCCAGGTCACAGACCTGGCCCTCGTGGAATCTAGAACAAATGAACTGCTCAACTTCCAAATAATAAATAGAACTAACGGGGCACCTAAGATAGGTGCTAAGCTTAAGATCTCGTATCGGTCCAGCTACCAAAGTCCTACAGAAACTAAGGTATTAACATCCGATAAATTGGGGAGGGTTTCCTTACCCCTAAATGCAAAATCTCCAAATAACATCACCGCTGAGGTCAGCCACGAGGGACAAATAGCCTATTTTAAAGACATCTATGTTCCTAAAAAACCAATGTTAGAGGAAAAGGACACCAGCTATCCCTGTTTTCTTTTTACGGATCGCAGTATCTACAGACCAGGTCAAACCTTATTTTTTAAGGGAATTGCCTTGCAAAGAACAGAAAACACCTCTGAGATATTAACCGAGACAGAAATTGAAGTGACCTTAAAGGATGGCAACCAACAAGTGGTATCGGTTCAGGAATTTAAAACCAATAATTACGGCTCCTTTTCTGGGGAATTTACCATTCCAAACAATACCCTTACAGGCAACTTCTCCTTAGAGGCCACCTCTACGGAATTTAACCTCCACGGATATCAAACTATTTCTGTGGAAGAATATAAACGCCCACGATTTGAAACTACGTTTCAGCCCATCACAGAAACTTATCAGCTCAACGACAGTGTTTTGGTCCAAGGAAAGGCCGTGGCATATGCGGGGAGTACTATAACACATGCCCCTGTAAAATACACCGTAAAAAGAATAGTAAGATCCATAATTTGGCACGGCCAACACCTTCCATATTACCAGGCAACTCCACAAATCATTGCACAGGGCACCACTACCACGGATGCCAAGGGGCAGTTCGGCATAAACTTTATGGCCATACCAGACCTAACGGTTCCCAAAGAGCAGTTACCGGTTTTTAACTACGAGGTCACTGCAGATGTAACGGATTTGAACGGTGAAACAAGGAGCGCCACCACAAACATAAAAGTAGGATACCATGCCCTTACCGCTAATATTGAAATTGCAGAACTCATTAACCAGAAGAATAAAAAGCATAAAATTACAATTAGCACCCAAAACCTTAACGGACAAGCAACTCCTACCCAAGGAACTATAAAAATGTATAAACTAAAGGGTCCAGACCGCGTACTGCGACCACGACCCTGGGCCGCACCGGATTATCCTGGTTTTGACAAAAAAGAGTTTAAAAAACGCTTTCCCCACGATTCCTTTGAAGATGAGTCCGATCCTTCCCAATGGCCAAATGGAGAATTGGTTTGGGAAGCTCCTTTTAATACTGAAAACGGCAAGACCATTGAATTGAATCTCTCTAAGAAATGGGCCTCTGGCAAATATCGCTTGGAGTTAAGCACCTCCGATATTTTTGGTCAGGACGTAAAGGATATTGCTTACACCACCCTCTATAACCCTTCCGATAAAACCCTAGCGGACCAGCAACTTTTTCAGATAAAATACGATAAACCCTCCTACACTATTGAAGACCAGGTTACACTAAAGGTGAGCTCTGCTGCCAAGGACCTATCGGTTACCCTGTTAGTAGAAAAAGAGCGAAAGATTGTTGCAACCCACCTGTTAAAACTTAACAACACCACTAAAACCTTAAGAATTCCAGTTACACCAGGCGATTTGGGAGGATTTGTAATTCATTACTCCTTTTCCTTCCATAATGCTTTTCATACAGATAAGCTGTCCATTCCCGTACCCCACCCAGATAGGGACATCCAAATTGAAACAGTAAGTTTCCGAGATAAAATTGAACCTGGCACGGAGGAAACTTGGTCATTTAAAGTAACAGGACCAAAGGGAAACGGATTAAACGCTGAAATAATGGCCAATATGTACGACGCTTCCCTAGATGCCTTTAAACCCCATGCTTGGTATTTTAATCCCAATTCACATGGAGACTACTATTCCAACATTCACCTTACCGCTTCCAAAAGCTTCCAAATAACTTCCTTTAGGACAATTACCGATTATGCACCAGGAGATGGTTATATCCCACAACGCTACGATAGTTTTAATTGGTTTGGATTACATTTTGGAAACGGCCACCTTCAGCGGAACCGTATCATGATAAAGGGCGCCGCCCCAAGTGAATTGATGGAAGAAGCAGTGGAATCTTCGGACCAAGTTCTCACCATGGCCAATGAAGCCCAGACACCTGGTGAAAAGACAGGAGATACACCAGTAGCTATGGAGGAAGACAAAAACATAATTGGATTTGAAAACATCCAGATTCGGAAAAACCTTCAAGAAACTGCTTTTTTCCTCCCTCAGCTCCACACGGATAAAGATGGGAATGTTTCTTTTTCTTTCACCACCCCAGAAGCACTTACCCAGTGGAAGGTACAGTTATTGGCACACACTAAATCCCTAAAAAGTGCCATTTCTACCCTTACCACTGTCACTCAAAAAGAATTAATGGTAACTCCCAATGCACCTCGATTCTTACGGGAGGGCGATCAGGTTACCTTTAGCAGTAAAATTTCGAACCAAACTGACCTGCTACTAGCGGGGAAAGCAAAGCTAGAATTGATTGATGCTGTCACTGGAAAAGATATTGGGAAGGAGCTACTTATTGCCTATTCCGATTCCTCTGCAGCCTTAAGCACACGAGAATTTAAGGTAGATGGCAATGGGAATACCGAGGTCTCTTGGGTCTTAACCATTCCAAAGGGAATCCAGGCGATACAATACAAAGTGATGGCTACGGCTAATAACTATAGCGATGGCGAGCAAAACATCCTACCAGTACTTAGCAATCGCACCTTAGTAACCGAAACCCTCCCCATGTGGATAAATGGCAATCAGACCAAAAGTTTCACCATGGAGAAACTCAAGAATCCCCTCTCCCCCACCTTAAGACACCATCGGTTAAGCTTGGAAATCACCTCCAATCCGGTTTGGTATGCCGTACAGGCCTTGCCCTATTTAATGGAATACCCCTCCGAAAACAACGAACAGGTTTTCTCCAGATATTATGCCAATACGCTTGGAGCACATATCGCGCAATCCAATGCAAGAATTCAGGAGGTCTTTAGCCAATGGGCCAATTCTGATGCATTATTGAGCAACTTGGAGAAAAATCAAGAACTAAAATCAATTCTAATAGCGGAAACCCCTTGGCTTAGGGACGCCCAGTCCGAAAGCGAACAAAAGAAGCGAATCGCCCTGTTGTTCAACCTAAACAAATTAAAAAATGAGCAAAACAACAGCTGGCAAAAGCTACAACAAAACCAAATGCCCTCCGGTGGATGGGCTTGGTTTAACGGAGGACCAGAAAACAGGTTTATAACCCAACATATACTTATAGGTCTTGGTCATCTTCAAAAACTCACCTCAGCTTCCCCTTCCGGTATAACATCGCCTAATCCTGAGAACGAGGAGCAGCGACCACTGATTACCAAAGCCTTTGAATATTTGGACGCCCAATTTCTTTCGGAATACGAGCGGTTGAAAAAATACCATACGGACCTCAGCAAAGACCACCTAAGCACAACCCAATTGCACTACCTCTATTTGCGTAGTTTATTCCCTAACCATGCCATGAGTGAAGAAGTAGCTAGCATCAAGGAATACTATCTAAAACAGGCTCTACAATATTGGACAAATAAAAGCCTCTATAGCAAAGGACTACTGTCGCTAATCCTCTATAGGAACAACCATAAGGAGGCCGCTAAAAAAATTATCAAGTCACTTGATGAAAATAGCATCATTAGCGAAGAAATGGGAATGTATTGGAAACAGAATACGGCTTCATGGGATTGGAACCAGGCTCCTGTAGAAACTCAATCCCTATTAATAGAAGCCTTCTCCGAAATTAACAACAACCCCAAGCAGATAGACTTGTTAAAGTTATGGTTATTAAAAAACAAACAGACCCATCATTGGACTACTACCAAAGCGACCACCAAGGCAATTTACTCACTTCTTTTACAGGGAAGTGATTGGCTAGTAGACTCTGAAGCTATAGAAGTCCAAATTGGGGATCAACATATCAATCCAGCAACCTTAGACAATGTAAAGATTGAAGCTGGAACGGGCTATTACAAAACCTCTTGGGATAGGTCCGAAATTAAACCTGCTATGGCTACTGTACAACTCAACAAAAAATTGGAGGGGAGTGCTTGGGGCACTTTAACCTGGCAATATTTTGAAGACTTGGACAAGATATCCTTCGCAGACACCCCATTAAAGCTAAGGAAAAAGGTTTTTCTTAGGAACCACATCCCAACTGGAGAGGAACTAAGCGAAGTTTCGGACACCAAACCACTTAAGATAGGAGATCTTGTACGGATACGGATAGAATTACAGGTAGATAGAGGAATGGAATTTGTACACATGAAAGATATGAGGGCTTCTGGATTAGAACCCACAACAGTACTTTCTAGTTACCAATGGCAAGATGGACTTGGTTATTACCAAAGCGTAAAAGATGCAAGCGTTAATTTCTTCTTCGACTACCTACCCAAAGGAGTTTATATTTTTGAATACGACCTTAGGGTAAACCATTCTGGCGATTTTAGCAATGGCATCACAACTATACAAAGTATGTATGCACCAGAATTTAGCAGTCACACTGAAGGCCTTAGACTACAGGTAGATTAACAAAAACCTTAGTAAATATCTGGATAACATGGAATTTTTTATTAATTTAACATAACCAATATAAAATCCATAATCATGAACTCTACATTTTTCATAGGACTAAGAATAGTCTTCGGACTTTTTCTCATTGTTTTTGGGGCTAATAAATTTCTACATTTTATGCCAGCCGGTGAAATGTCAGAGGCCGCCATGAACTATTTTTCGGCCTTAATGAGCACCAACACCCTATACATTGTTGCCATTGTTGAAATACTTGCAGGAGTTTCTTTGTTGCTCGACAAGTTTGCACCATTAATGATGCTTATTCTGATGATAATCTCTGTAAATGCAATGTTATTTCACGCTTTTCTAGAGCCAAGTTCCATAGGAGGAGCCCTAGTCCTTATAATATTGAATATCGTTATGCTCTATGCTTATAAGGAGAGATACAAAGATATTTTAAGACCCTAAAACAATAAGGATTGAATATGACCATAAACAGCAGCTGGCCAATACCAGCTGCTATTTTTTTTTTAAACCAAAAAGGTCTAATGAAAGTTAAACAGGAATGCTTGCGACTTACTTTTCTTTGGGCGGGTATTTTACAAATGCTTTCTCTACCATAGCCCTCAGTATCTCCTCTCTTTTTTGCGGACCACTGTTTGGATTAAAAGAACGCGTGGCAACAGCTTGCCAAAATAGCTCATCTTTATACCTATCTACAAAATCAAATTGTATTTCCCATTCCATCTTAGCAGCACCTACAGGAATACCAACAGACAATCCGCCCCCTACACTTCTCCCTGTACCACCAACACCAACACCTACGGTATTTCGTGGAGTGGCATGAAGGGTGCGCCCTAAGATAGCCACATAAAAATCTGGCTCCTCAGACAATAGAAATCCTTTGTTCCTCAAGGTAGAATCGATGGCTCTCATAAGCCTACGGGTATCCAGCTCACTTAGACCGGTCTCCATATCCGGATAGTAGTTATAGGTGGTATAGGCAGAAAAAACAGTTGCCTTATCGTAGTCGTATTGTACATTAATAGCACTACAGGAAACTATCGAAACAAGGATAAAAATGGATAATACCGTTTTCATGGAAGACGTTTTTATAAAAATAGTGAAAATTACACTTCCCTATTTTATAATGCATGGAAAATTAACCAACCCAAGACCAGGCATATCCGTACAAAAAAATCCTAATTGCTCGGTTTGGAATTAATCGTTCAGCATGGCCCAGAGCTTATCTTTAAGCTCTACTAGACCTAACTGCGCCACGGAAGATATAAACATATAGGGTATATCCTTAAAGTCCTTATCTAGCTCCGTTTTCATTTCGGCCATGAGTTCGTCATCCAACATATCGGATTTTGAAATGACCAAAAGTCGTGATTTTTCTAAAAGGTCTGGGTTATACCTTCGGAGTTCATCCAATAAAATTTCGTATTCCTTGGATATATCCTTACTGTCTGCAGGGATCAAAAACAACAAGGTAGAATTTCGTTCAATATGCCGTAAAAAGTAATGACCAAGTCCCCTTCCTTCAGCAGCACCTTCTATAATTCCTGGAATATCGGCTATAACAAAACTTTTAAAGTCCCTGTACTCCACAATCCCCAAGTTAGGCTTGAGGGTGGTAAATTCGTAATCGGCAATTTTTGGTTTTGCGGAAGTAAGTACGGATAGCAAGGTAGATTTTCCAGCATTGGGAAACCCTACAAGCCCAACATCGGCAAGCACTTTCAATTCCATGATAACATCTAACTCCTCCCCTTCCATTCCTGGCTGAGCATATCTTGGAGTTTGATTGGTAGAGGTTTTAAAATGCCAGTTACCACGACCTCCCAATCCACCTTTGGCCAGAATTACCTCCTCTTGGTCCTCGGTGATTTCCAGCAATACTTCTTGGGATTCTGCATCTTTTATCACCGTTCCCAAGGGCACTTCTATATATACATCTTTCCCATCTGCACCAGTACTCCTATTCTTGCTTCCATGCTCACCATGTCCGGCCCTAAAAGTACGGGTATATTTAAAGCTCAATAAGGTCCAAAGGTTTTTGTTTCCACGAACAATTACATGTCCACCTCTACCTCCATCGCCCCCATCGGGACCACCTTTAGTAATAAACTTTTCCCTATGTAAGTGTACAGATCCCTTTCCCCCTTTACCAGATTCTAGGTGTACTTTTACATAATCAACAAAATTTCCCTCAGTCATTTAATTAGTTTAATATTTCAAATCACAAGCTAGAAAAAAGCACTTTAATAAACTTTACGACCTCCTAGAGATTAGTCTGCCACGAACAAAGGTCATATCACCCATAATTACAGGCGTTAACAATGCATTGGGCCTTGTTTATGGAAGTTTAGGCCTCCTGTAATTCTTCAATTACTTTGGCCAAACGGCTGGTTATATCCTCTATGGAGCCTATCCCGTTAACACTATGAAACTTCCCTTGAGCGTCGTAGTAATCTTTTAAGGGTGCAGTTTTCTCGTTATATTCCTCAAATCTGTTACGGATTTTATCCTCATCCTGGTCATCAGACCTTCCGCTTACCTTGCCACGTTCTAGCAATCGCTGGATTAACACCTCATCATTTGCCTCCAAAGCAATAGTAGCATCAATTTTCATTTGTTTGGATACCAAGAAATCATCCAAGGCTTTTGCCTGTGCAGTAGTTCTTGGAAAACCATCAAAAATAAAGCCACTGGCATCGGCATTTTTCTCCACCTCGTCTTGCAACATATTTATGGTTACCTCATCTGGGACCAGTTCTCCTTTGTCTATATAAGACTTGGCAAGTTTACCTAATTCGGTACCATTCTTTATGTTGAACCTAAAAACATCCCCGGTGGAAATGTGTTTAAGGTTATATTTTTCTTTTAAAAACGAGGCCTGCGTACCCTTACCTGCTCCCGGTTTCCCGAACAAAACGAGATTAATCATGTGTCTTTGGTTAATTTGATAAACTTCCTTTAAATTTCTTCCCAATTCATTATAATCCAATCCGTAGCCCACAATAAACTTATCCTCAATCTTCATCCCGAAATAATCAATATCATACTCCCCACTGTAGACGTCGGATTTGTAAAACATGGTAGCAATTTTGAAGTCCTTTACGTTGGTTTCCGAAAATATATCGATCAATTTCCTCACTGTCCGCCCCGTATCGATAATGTCTTCCAAAATAATTACACTACGCCCCTCAATATTTTCCGGGACGTCCAATAGGGTTTCCACAATTCCCGTGGAGGTGAGCCCTTGGTAAGAACTCAATCGCACAAAAGAAACCTCACATGGATGCTGATACGCTTTCAGAAAATCGGACACAAACATAAATGACCCATTTAGCACACCTACAAAGATGGGAACTTCCCCTTTATAGTCTTCTGCAATGGTGTCTGCCATCTTTTTTACCGCGGCCAAAATTTCGCCCTCGCTTATAAATGGCTTAAAGTATTTGTCGTGAAGCTTTATCAATGCCACTGATTTTTATAACAAATTCAAGTTGGCAAATATAGCACTTTGATTTCTCTTTTTTACCCGATCGGGTCCAGTTTCTAAGATTTAAGCGTATTTTTGTGCTTAAAACACCACATTTCATAAATATTTAATAGCAATCATTTCTAATGAACTATTTTTCTTCTGATTTTAAATTGGGAATTCTCGGCGGCGGACAATTGGGAAAAATGATGTTGTACGAGACCCGAAAATACGATATCCACACCAAGGTAATGGACCCATCGTCCGATGCACCCTCCAGAATCGCTTGCAACGAGTTTATCCATGGGGACTTAATGGATTACGATGCTGTTTACAACCTAGGAAAGAAGGTAGATATCCTTACTATAGAAATTGAAAATGTAAACTTAGACGCCCTTGCCAAACTAGAGGAAGAGGGAGTAAAAGTATACCCTCCCACCCAGGCCTTACGCATTATTCAGAACAAGGCCAAACAGAAGTTATTTTATGTGGACAATGGCATTCCCACTGCAGATTTTCAGCGTTTTGCCTATAAAAGTGAAATTGAGGACAGCATCGCAAATGGAGGATTAAAATTCCCTTTTATATGGAAAGCCACCCAATTTGGGTATGACGGTCAAGGGGTTAAGGTAGTCCGAAAGCTTCAAGACTTGGAAGACTTGCCAGCGGGGGAATGTATTACCGAAGAGCTAGTCCCCTTTAAGAATGAACTTGCTGTGATTGTTGCCCGCAGTGCCAGTGGGGAGGTAAAGACCTATCCGGTGGTAGAAATGGAGTTTCACCCAGAGGCCAATCAGGTAGAATACGTCCTTTGTCCGGCTCGAATTTCAGAATCTGTGGCCAAAAAAGCCAATGAAATTGCCCTAAAAGTCTCCGACAAACTAAAGCAGGTGGGGATTTTGGCTGTAGAAATGTTTCAGACCGAAGATGATCAAATCTTGGTTAACGAGGTGGCCCCAAGACCACACAACAGTGGACATTATAGTATAGAGGCCAGTTATACCAATCAATTTGAGCAGCATATCCGCGCTATTTTAGACCTGCCTTTGGGCAGTACGGAAAGCAAGGTGGCTGGTATAATGGTAAACCTGGTGGGAGCAGAAGGACACACCGGCGATGTGGTATACCAGCACATTGAAGATATAATGAAGCTGGAAGGGGTTACCCCCCACATCTACGGGAAAAGACAGACCAGACCTTTCCGAAAAATGGGACACGTTACCATTGTTAACCCAGATATTAGTGAAGCCAGGAAAACAGCGGAACTGGTAAAAAACACCATTAAAGTGATTAGTAAATAATATTTGCAATAAAGAAATTTACAATATATTATGAGTAAAGTAGCGGTAGTAATGGGAAGTACCAGCGACCTCCCAATAATGCAGGAAGCCATTGACATATTAAAAGGCTTTGACATTGAAGTTGAGGTAGACATCGTATCTGCCCATCGCACCCCGGAAAAGCTATTCGATTTTAGCAAAAATGCCCATCTTAAAGGAATTTCAGTAATCATTGCAGGTGCAGGAGGAGCCGCCCACCTACCGGGAATGGTGGCGTCTATGTCTCCCCTACCCGTAATTGGGGTTCCGGTTAAGAGTCGAAATTCTATAGACGGCTGGGATTCCGTACTCTCCATACTACAAATGCCGGGCGGAGTTCCAGTGGCCACCGTAGCCCTAGATGGGGCCAAAAATGCGGGAATTTTGGCCGCCCAAATAATTGGAGCTTCAGACAAATGTGTTCTGGACAAGATTATCCTTTACAAGGAAGGTTTGAAGCAAAAGGTAATCGAGGGCGCAAAATCGGTCCACGAAAAACAGTAATACTAAGGTAGCTCTTCCCAGGATTAGGTAATTCAACTATTTTTACCTGTTAGTCTTGGGAAGTCAAGTGATGGTTGCTAACCAAAATAGAGGCCAAGCCTACTAGGGTCCCCTTCTGCTATCTTTGGGACTATCCCTATGGTCCACGTTAAAAACCATTATTTTTTACAACTTCAAAAAAATAACGCATGAACAATCCATTATTAACCCCCTTTGATACGGCTCCGTTTTCCAAAATAAAAAACGAGCACTTTAAACCTGCCATCTTGCAGGCTATTGAAGATGCCAAAAAGGAGATTGACGCCATTGCCCAAAATACAGAGGAGCCCACCTTTGAGAATACCATTGCCGCTCTGGATTTCTCTGGACAGCAATTAGATAGAGTCACCAGTGTTTTCTTCAATCTCAATTCGGCAGAGACCAACGAAGAGATCCAGAAGATTGCGCAAGAGGTTTCGCCTTTACTTTCCGAGTTCAGCAATGATATTACTTTAAACGAAACCTTATTCAAAAGGGTTAAGGCGGTTTTTAATCAAAAAGATCAGCTCTCATTAACCCCAGAAGAACAAACCTTATTAGAAAAGAAATATAAGGGCTTTAGCCGAAACGGAGCTAATTTACCCGAAGAAAAAAAGAAACGCTTACGGGAAATAGATGCGGAACTTTCCAAACTAACATTGAAATTTGGAGAAAATGTACTGGCAGAGACCAACCGATATGAAATGCACCTCACCAAGGAATCCGATTTGGACGGACTCCCAGAAGGAGAAAAGGAGGCCGCGGCAGATTTAGCGGAATCTAGAGGCAAAACCGGCTGGCTAATCACTTTAGATTATCCCAGCTACATACCTTTTATGAAATATGCTTCCAACAGAGAACTACGCAAGGAGCTTTCCATCGCCTTCGGCAGCAAGGGTTTTCACAAGGACGAACTAGACAACCAGGAAAACATCCTCAACATCACCAGGCTAAGACATGAACGGGCCACCCTGTTGGGGTACAAAACACATGCCCATTTTGTGCTGGAAGAACGCATGGCCCAAACCCCGCAAAAGGTAGAGGAATTCCTCAATGAGCTCCTGGCCATGGCTAAACCTGCCGCTATACGAGAATACAAACAATTGGAAGCGTTTGCAAAAGAACTAGACAATATAGACCGTTTGGAAAAATGGGACAGCGCCTATTACTCGGAGAAGTTAAAGCAAAAACTTTTTGATCTGGACGATGAAAAGTTAAAGCCCTATTTTAAACTAGAGAATGTAATTGACGGGGTCTTTAAAATTTCCGAAAAATTATTTGGCTTGCGATTTAAGGAAGTATTTGATGTTGATAAGTACCATCCAGATGTAAAAACCTATCACATATATGACAGAGACAACAATTTGATCTCTTTATTCTATGCCGATTTCCATCCCAGGGCCGGTAAAAGAGGCGGTGCTTGGATGACTTCCTATAAACCCCAATACATACGAAATGGAGAAAATATACGTCCACATATCTCCAATGTATGCAATTTCACCAAACCCACGGCTTCTAAACCCTCCCTCCTAACTTTTAATGAGGTAACCACCCTATTCCATGAATTTGGACATGGCTTGCACGGGATGCTGGCCAATACGGTTTACCCAGGACTTTCCGGGACATCCGTTTATTGGGATTTTGTAGAGCTACCAAGTCAGGTTATGGAAAACTGGTGTTATGAAAAAGAAGCCTTGGAATTATTCGCTACTCACTACAAAACCGGCGAACCTATTCCTATGGAATATGTATCCAAAATTAAGGAGTCAGCAACCTTCCAAGAGGGAATGGCTACCCTAAGGCAATTGAGCTTTGGCCTACTAGACATGTCATGGCACGCTGCAGACCCCACCGGCATTACCGATGTAAAGGCTCAAGAGCAAAAAGCTTTTAAGGAAACGGATCTTTTCCCAGACGTAGCACAAACCTGCATGAGCACCTCTTTCTCCCATATTTTTCAAGGGGGATACTCCTCGGGCTATTACAGTTATAAATGGGCAGAAGTTTTGGACGCCGATGCCTTTGCGTATTTTAAAGAGCATGGGATTTTTAACCAGGAAATTGCCAATAAATTTAAAGACAACATCCTTTCCCTAGGGGGCACAGAAAACCCTATGGAATTATACAAGAGGTTTAGGGGTAGGGAGCCAAAATTGGAACCACTTTTGGAACGAGCTGGATTATTAGCGAAATAGACCAAACAGCAACTAGACTAGTTTAGTTTAATGTAAACCATCTACACCCAGATTGGTAATACGGACACCCCCTATTGCTGATCTGGGTTTTTTAGTTGCTCATTCTTCCATGCGTCAAAGCCACCGGTGAGGTTCACCACTCTAGTATAGCCCATTGCCTGTAGTTTTTTCTGGGCCAAGGCACTTCGCCCTCCCACTTTACAGTACAGATAAATGGTTTTATCTTTATCTACCCCCTCAAAATTAGTGGCAAAATCTGCATCGGACCAGTTTATATTTTGAGCATTTTCTAGGTGCCCACTATTAAACTCGGCAGGAGTCCTTACATCCACCAAAATAGCATCGGCAAGCAACTTTTGATTAAATTCTACTATAGGCATTTCACCATTTACCTCCTGTTTGCAGCTCGCAATAAGAGGCAGAATCAACATAAAGCAATAAAAGGCTATTCTCATAATAAAAAAGATTGAATCCAAAATTAAACAATCCAAGTCAAAAAAAATCAATTACTTTTGAATATACAACGCGTATGACGAAGCAATTATTAAATCCGGACACTTGGGTAGATCGCTATTCGGACTACCTCTTTAATTATGCTATTTCCCGTGTAAACGATGCTGAAATAGCGAAGGATTTGGTCCAAGAAACCTTTTTTGCGGGGTTAAAATCGGCCAAAAATTTTAAAGGGGAAGCGGCAGAGCGTACATGGCTTATTTCCATCCTCAAGAGAAAGGTAATTGACCACTATCGAAAAATAAACTCCCAAAAAGCAAAATCCATGGTCCGCATAACCCAAACTAGGGACACTGAGCAGCGTGGAGATTTTATGGAGCAACAAGTAGCAGACCCTACCAGTCTTTTAGAGAACAGCGCTTTGGAAAATGAGGAATTGGGCATAGCCATCCAGGAGTGCATCAATAAACTACCTAAAAAACACGCATTGGCTTTTACGCTAAAAACAATTAATGGCTTAAGCACCGAAGAAGTGTGTAAGGAGCTCAATATAAACCCGTCTAATCTTTGGGTTATTATCCATAGGGCTAGGACCGCTCTAATGGATTGCCTAAATACTAATTGGTTCAAAATATGAGGAATTGCAGACAAGCTGAAATTATATGCACAAAAATCCAATACAAGGAAGCTACATTTCTAGAAAAACTACAGATACGATTGCACTTACTTCTGTGTAGAACTTGCAGAGCTTTTGTTAAAAAGAACAGCAGACTCACCGCACTCTGCGACAAGGCCAACTTAAAGACATTAGGCTTGGAAGAAAAGGAAAGGCTAAAGAAAAAACTATCTGGCAAACAACAATAAACGGTCCATCAGCAAGTAAATCAACCACCATAAAATAGGAATCCCCTCTACCCAAAACGAGGAGAAGTACTTAGACTGTATCCTTGTTGTTCTAAAGATCATTAACCATAATATTAATACCACAATCCCTTTTCCCAGAACCTCCAAATCCGTATAACTCCCCTTTAAAAAGGTTACTAAAAAAAACAGTACGGCACCAAAAGCCCCAAATATTTTAGAATTAATTAGCCCAAAACGCTGTGGCAAGGTTTGCAACTGCCTATCGTCGTACTTCAGATCTCTAATCTCGAAAGGAATCATTAGCACTATAACCAATATAAAACGCTGAATAGTTTCAACTAGCACATCCCAGCCAACGGGTAGGCTAGCCGACATCACCGGCAAAATTACGGTAACCCCTGCCCAAACTAAAGCCACCACCACTATTTTAAATCCGGCCAAACTCCTAAGGTTCCTAGCTCTGGGAAGCAAGGGAATGGCATACAACAAGGTCAATAATAACAGTATACCAATACCCAGCCAGGCACTTAACGTTATATGGGAGGCATGATACAAGGCCAAGGCACCGGCCACAAAACTAACTACCTGTATGTAGACATGGTAGGTAGTAGCCACCCTGATATATTTCCTGGCCAGCACCCCGTATTTCACAAAATTGTAACACACCATGGTCCCAAAAAACATCAATAAGGCAAAATGACGCCCTCCTGGAATTCCAAAGAGCATTCCCGTGACCTCTATAAGGGCAAAAACCGCCCATGCCGTATGTATACTGGCATCGAGATAAAAATGGAACAAGCGTCTTAAATAAAACATAGGGCAAGGTAACAACCAACTGTTTACAACTTGTGCAATTGGTTAAAAACTTTAATAGTGATCCATAATAAACCTACAAAATAGTTGTAAATAATGAGTACTTTTGCAGACCATTATTTTAGATAAAATATTCAAAATATGAGGACAGATGTATTTGCCCTACGGCACATCGGCATTGGAGAAAAGGATCTTCAACAAATGTTGAATACCATTAATGTTGCATCTTTAGACGAGTTGATCAAAGAGACTATCCCCGATGACATCCGGTTAAAACAACCTTTAGATCTAGATTCGCCTATGAGCGAACACGAATATTTATCCCATATTCAAGATCTTTCCGAAAAGAACAAAGTATTTAAGTCCTACATTGGCCTTGGATACCATGAAGGCTTAACCCCTTCGGTAATCAAAAGAAACATTCTGGAAAACCCGGGTTGGTATACCGCATACACCCCATACCAAGCAGAAATTGCCCAAGGGCGATTAGAAGCTTTGTTAAACTTCCAGACTATGTTGGTAGATTTAACCGGAATGGAGTTGGCAAACGCCTCCTTATTGGACGAAAGTACTGCGGCAGCTGAGGCCATGACGATGCTCTATGAGGTGCGTAGCCGAGCTAAAAAGAAGAACAAAGCACAGAAGTTCTTTGTTTCCGAAGAGATTTTACCACAGACACTGTCCGTACTAAAAACAAGATCTGCACCTTTAGACATTGAATTGGTTGTCGGGAATCACGAGGATTTTGATTTTGGCGATGATTTTTACGGGGTGCTTCTACAATATCCTGGTAAAAACGGTCAAGTACACGATTTCTCCTCATTTGCTGCTAATGCTGCAGAAAGGGATATAAAAATCGCTGTAGCAGCAGATATCTTGAGCTTGGTAATGCTTACCCCTCCCGGTGAGTTTGGTGCCGATGTAGTGGTAGGTACCACACAGCGTTTCGGAATCCCATTGGGTTATGGGGGGCCACATGCCGCCTATTTCGCCACCAAAGAGGCCTATAAAAGAAGCATCCCAGGAAGAATTATAGGCGTTACCAAAGACGTAGACGGGAAGCATGCACTTAGAATGGCCTTGCAAACAAGGGAGCAACATATAAAAAGAGACCGAGCCACCTCTAACATTTGTACTGCCCAAGTGCTTTTAGCAGTTATGGCAGGAATGTATGCGGTATATCACGGCCCAAAAGGATTGCAATACATTGCCAATAAAGTACATAGCTCTGCAACTACCTTGGCAAATAGCTTGGAAAAGTTGGGGGCAACCCAACTGAACACCTCCTATTTTGACACCTTAATGGTAAAGGCGGATGCCGTAAAAGTAAAACCGATTGCTGAAAGACAGGAAGTAAACTTCCGTTATATTGATGATACTACCATAGGAATCTCCCTAAATGAGGCCACCTCGCTAAACGACCTGCAAAAAATAACAGACATTTTTGCAGAGGCGCTGAGCAAAGAAACAAACACTCTCCAAGAATTGGATACCAACTGTAACATCACCCCTGCAGCTAGGAGAAACTCCCCGTTTTTGGAAAATGAGGTCTTTAATTCCTATCATTCTGAAACAGAGTTGATGCGCTACATCAAACGACTGGAAAGAAAAGATTTGGCCCTAAACCACTCCATGATTTCCTTGGGATCTTGCACCATGAAGCTGAATGCAGCCTCGGAAATGCTCCCCATAAGCATGGCACGTTGGGGCAACATACATCCTTTTGCCCCTATAGACCAAGCGGAAGGATATCAAATAGTCCTTAAAGAACTAGAGCGATACCTCACTATTATTACAGGTTTTGCCGGGACCTCCCTTCAGCCTAATTCGGGTGCACAAGGGGAATATGCAGGATTAATGGTTATTAGGGCTTATCACGAATCTCAGGGCGAAGGTCACAGAAACATATGTTTAATTCCCGCTTCTGCCCACGGAACCAACCCTGCATCTGCAGTGATGGCCGGAATGAAAGTGGTAGTGACCAAAACCGATGAAAATGGGAATATAGACGTAACCGATTTAACCGAAAAAGCAATTTTACACAAGGATAACCTTGCCGCTTTAATGGTTACCTACCCTTCTACCCATGGTGTTTTTGAATCATCTATTAAGGAAATCACCCAAGTGATCCATGACAATGGAGGACAGGTGTATATGGATGGCGCCAATATGAACGCTCAGGTAGGACTTACCAACCCAGCAACGATTGGAGCAGACGTTTGTCATCTTAACCTACACAAAACCTTTGCTATTCCTCACGGAGGAGGCGGACCTGGTGTGGGCCCAATCTGTGTAGCAGAGCAATTAGTTCCCTTTTTACCGGGCAACCCAGTAATAACCACTGGTGGAGAAAAAGCCATTACTGCCATCTCTGCTGCCCCATGGGGAAGCTCATTGGTATGCCTAATATCCTATGGCTACATTAAGATGCTAGGTGAAAGTGGACTCACCCATGCGACTAGAACCGCTATTTTAAATGCCAACTATATAAAGAACAGGTTGAGTGGTAGGTTTGAAGTACTTTACACAGGGGAACAGGGAAGGGCAGCCCATGAAATGATCATAGACTGCAGACCCTTTAAAGAGAAAGGCATTGAGGTTTCCGATATTGCCAAAAGACTAATGGATTATGGTTTTCACGCCCCTACAGTTTCCTTCCCCGTAGCAGGGACTTTAATGATTGAGCCCACGGAAAGTGAAAGTTTAGCAGAATTAAATCGTTTCTGTAACGCGATGATTTCTATTAGAGAAGAAATAGACGAGGCAACATTGGAGGATAGCAATAACCCGCTTAAAAACGCTCCACACACCTTGGAAATGATAACCTCGGACCAATGGCACTTTCCTTATAGTAGAGAGAAAGCGGCTTTTCCTTTACCTTATATTATGGAAAATAAGTTTTGGCCTTCTGTTAGGCGAGTAGATGAAGCCTATGGAGACCGTAATTTAATCTGTACCTGCGCTCCTATAGAAGCCTATATGGAAGCATAGAAAACACAGACAATCAACAAGATAGCAGCCCTTCAACATTATTTGAAAGGCTGTTTTCTTTTGCACTAGCGCAGAAAAATGGTTATTGAACATCGTAAGAACTGTCTGCACAGTAAAAACTTACCATGCATTATTATATATTTATACTAAAATGAGCACCTTATTATGAAAATTGGAATTACAGGCACTGGCTCTTATTTGCCAACAGAAGTAACCAAAAACACGGATTTCATAAACCACGAATTTTTAAATGACGATGGAACTCCTTTTGAGCATCCCAACGATGTCATTATCCAAAAGTTTAAGCACATTACAGGTATAGAAGAGCGCCGTTATGCCACGGAAGACTTAAACACCTCCAATTTGGCCTTCTTTGCCGCAGAAAAGGCAATCGCCGATGCAGGTATTGATAAGGAAGAACTGGATTATATTATTGTGGCCCATAATTTTGGCGATGTATCCAAGGGTAAACCACAAGGAGACACCTTGCCCAGTTTAGCCACAAGGGTAAAACACCAGCTACAAATTAAAAATCCCAAATGCGTGGCATACGACCTAATGTTCGGCTGCCCTGGCTGGGTAGAAGGAGTAATACAGGCCAATGCATTTATAAAAAGTGGCATTGCAAGAAAGTGCCTGGTAATTGGTGCAGAAACACTATCCAGGGTAGTAGATAGGCACGACCGTGACTCCATGATCTATTCGGACGGAGCTGGCGCTGCCATAGTGGAAGCTAAGGAAGACCATGGCGAGATATTAGCCCATAATAGCGCCACCTTTGCCAATGGGGAAGCTTATTTTCTCTTCTTTGGCGAGTCGTACTCCCAAGAAACCGAAGAAGATCATCGATACATTAAAATGTATGGCCGAAAAATTTATGAATTTGCAGTCACCAATGTCCCTAAGGCCATGAAAGAGTGCTTGGACGAGAGTGGGGTGGATATTTCTGAGATCAAAAAGATTTTTATCCATCAAGCAAACGAAAAAATGGATGAGGCCATTGTAAAACGTTTCTACAAGCAATACAATCGTGAAATGCCAGAAGGCATTATGCCCATGAATATTGCGAAGTTAGGAAATAGCTCGGTTGCTACCATCCCCACATTATATGATATGGTAAAAAAAGGAAAAGTAGAAAACCAATCCATTTCCAAGGGAGATGTTGTTATCTTTGCGAGCGTTGGCGCTGGTATGAATATAAACGCCATAGTTTACAGAGTATAACTGTCACTAACCCATGTACGAGAAAACTTTTCCGAACAAACGATTTAAAAACACCTTAGCTTTTCTACAGAAACACGTATCTCCGGATCAGCCTATCCTAGATCTTGGTGTAGAAAACCCCTTCTCTAAAATCATGAAAGAGAACGGATATACGGTATCCAACACCAAGGGAGAGGACCTAGACTTAGATTTTACCTCGGTACAGCAAAGCGATGCAGAGGTAGTAACCGCCTTCGAGATATTTGAACATTTAGTTGCCCCCTATAATATTCTCAGGGAAGTTAAAAGCAATAAATTAGTGGCAAGCATTCCCTTACGACTATGGTTTTCCCCTGCGTATCGCAGTAAAACAGATCCTTGGGACCGACATTACCACGAATTTGAGCCTTGGCAGTTCGATTGGCTATTGGAAAAATCGGGTTGGGAAATAAAAGACAGGGCCAAATGGACCAACCCTGTAAATAAGTTAGGAATAAGACCACTATTAAGAAGTTTTACCCCCCGATATTACATCGTGTATGCAGAACGCACTACCACTTCTAAGGACAATCTAAAAGAAAACTAACAGTAGCAATCAACAGCCCTGGGCATTCCATAGTTGCTTTTCGTATTTTAGTCGCTGTTTACGTCGAGCCATGAAATATCAAATCATTATTCCCGCCCATAATGAGGGCAACTTTTTATCTGCCCATTTGCAATCTGTGGTAGACCAAAGCTTACTACCGGCAAAGGTAGTGGTTGTTAATGACCATTCTACAGACAATACGGAAGATATCATAGACCGGTTCACCTCCCAATACAATTTCATTACCAAGCTTAACACCACTTCTTCCACGGAACATATGCCTGGCAGCAAAGTGATTAACGCCTTTAACAAAGGTCTGGAGCAAATTGACCCCGACTATGATTTTCTGGTAAAATTGGATGCAGATACCATACTTCCACCAAATTACTTTGAAACCATCTCCCAGATTTTCCGTCAGCACCCCAAAGTGGGCATTGCAGGGGGTTTTATATATGAACAAGACCAAGATGGAAAATGGATTTTAAACCATCCTATGGACCGAGACCACGTTCGCGGAGCCTTCAAGGCCTACTCCAGAAACTGTTTTAAGGCTATTGGTGGACTTAAAAACGCTATGGGATGGGATACGGTAGATGAGCTGCTAGCACAGTACCACGCGTTCGCTATTCACACCGAGGAGAGCTTGGCCGTTAAGCACCTACGCCCCTTGGGCAAGGCCTATAACCAAAAAGCTAGACTGCTGCAAGGTAAAGCGATGTACACCATGCGGTACGGATTTATAATAACTTTAATTGCCTCCATAAAAATGGCTGTAAAACACAAAAAGCCACTCGTTTTCTGGGATAATATGCGGGGTTATTATTTAGCAAAAAAGAGCAAATCGCCCTTCTTAGTCAATGCGTCAGAGGGTAGGTTTATTCGTCATTTGCGATGGAAAAAAATAAGGGCCAAACTTTTCTAAGAAGAAAAGCTTGGCCCTTTTAAAACCCTTGTTGGTACTATTCGCTACTCCAACACCTCCGAAATAGGCTCTCCAGTAGCCCCAGATGGAAATGCAATCCCTAAAAGAGCAGAGATGGTGGGCGCAATATCAGGAATTTCTGTTCTGATCACTGTACTCCCCGTTTTAATCCCTTTTCCGTAAAACAATAAAGGCGAATGGGTGTCATACATCCATGGAGATCCATGTGTAGAACCAGTTTTTGCATAACTAATGGTTGCCGGATCATTCACTATCAGGATATCTCCGGAACGCTTCTGGTTGTAGCCGTTCTGAAGGATATGGGAAACTCCTTTGCTATAATCGTTTTTCCACATTTGCTCTGCAGTGTATACTTTATAGATTCCTTTGTAGCCCATCAATTCCCTTGCAATGCCATTTTGCACCGCAACAGGATCAAGCTCCAAGCTCTTAACAACCTCATGGTCTAGAAAAATTTGATTATTGCTAACGTTCTTAACAATATCCTTGGACCCAAAGGAAAACTCCAAGAAATCATCAAAGGTTTTTCTGTGCTCCCTAAAAGAAAGGTAATTTGCAGGGATTCTTTGATCCTTCAAATACGCAGGCACATGTACCGCTGCATGATCTGCTGTAAGGAAGACGGTATATTCCCCTTCTCCTACTTTCTCATCCAAGGTATTGAAAAGTCTTTCCAAATCTAGATCTAGACGCATATAGGTATCTTGAACTTCCTTGGAATTTACCCCCCATTTGTGCCCTACATAATCCGTACTGGAATAACTAATTGCTAAAAAGTCCGTTATATCATCCGTTCCCAAGCCCTCATTTTCCAATGCAGCCAAGGCAAAATCCGTAGTCATACTATTACCATATGGGGTAGAGGCCAGAATACCATACTTCCCATTATCGTCCCATAAGGCCTTTAAGTTGTATGGAAAAGTTGCTGTAGACTTTCCTTTAAACAAGCCTTCATAATTATTTTCATCCGTTCCACTCTCCACATAGGTATCAATATCCTTTAGTGTATCCCACGTCTTTTTGTACTTATCAACACTTTTTTTGCGGTTATATTTTTGCACCCATTTAGGCAATTCTTCCATATAATAGGTACTTGTTATCCAGTTACCTTCATCTCCACCTTTAAACCAGTAGGCCGCATTGGCGGTATGCCCTCCCGGAAGAACTGCACCTCTGTCTTTAATAGCAACCGCAATTACCTTCCCCTGCATTTGGGTATGCAACCTCAATTGATCCGTAACGGTGGTAGACAGCATTCGGTGGGGCGACATTTGACCAGAAGTAGACGCTGTACCAACGGAGTGATAGGTATCGTCTCCAGCACAGTAAACACTTTTATCTTCATACTTATCATACCAGTCATTGCCAATCACTCCGTGTATGGAAGGCGTAGCCCCGGTATAAACCGACGCATGACCGGGTCCGGTATAGGTAGGCGCATAGTTAAAATGATTGTTTTTACAATTGAAACCATCATTTACCATACGCTTAAAGCCACCTTCCCCATACTGATCCCAAAATCGGGTCAGGTAATCGTACCTCATCTGATCTACTACGATCCCTACAACTAATTTTGGACTTACAGCAATCTCTGTAGCTTCCTTTACTTCTATTTTTTTCTTAGATTTTCGCTGTGCCTGCACAGGAGCACCAAGATGGCCAAGAAACACCAATAAAAACAAGACTAAAGCACTTCTATTTATCATTTTTTTTTCAGTTTAAACAATCTCAAAAATATAGAAATAAAACCTTTATCCCGTAATTGAAGGTTAAATGATTCTTAATATTGTTATTTTTACCGCTCAAGCTTATTTTTATTGAATGAACTACTTAGCATCCATAGGCAGTTACTTTATTATGATTACCGAGGTTTTTAAAAAACCCACCAAATGGTCCATAATGAAGAAGCTTATTTTAAAGGAAATTGACGAGCTTATTTACGGATCTCTCGGCATAATTATCTTCATATCGTTTTTTATAGGAGGTGTAGTGGCTATACAGACCGCCTTAAACATCACTAGCCCGCTTATTCCGAGAAACCTCATCGGTTTTGCCACTAGGCAATCGGTAATACTGGAATTTGCCCCAACCTTCACCTCGATAATTATGGCCGGGAAGGTAGGTTCCTATATAACTTCCAGTATTGGCACCATGCGGGTTACGGAGCAGATTGATGCCTTGGAGATTATGGGGGTAAACTCCCTAAACTATTTAATTTTCCCCAAAATTATTGCCATGCTGTTCTACCCCTTTGTAATTGCCATTGCCATGTACGTAGGGATTTTTGGAGGATGGGTAGCCGGTGTGTTTGGCGGATTTAGTTCCAGCGCCGATTTCTCGGAAGGTCTACAATTAGATTTCATCCCCTTCCATATTACTTACTCCTTTATAAAGTCGATTGTATTTGCGCTACTCATAGCCACCATCCCTTCTTACCATGGGTATTATATGCGAGGGGGTGCTTTAGAAGTTGGTAAGGCGAGCACTACCTCCTTTGTTTGGACCAGTGTGGTCATTATTATTGTAAACTACGTGTTAACACAATTACTATTGGGCTAATGATTGAAGTTAAAAACATACACAAATCTTTTGGTGACTCCCATGTTTTAAAAGGGATCGACTGTTATTTTGAAAAGGGAAAAACCAACCTCATCATTGGTCAAAGTGGTTCGGGAAAAACCGTATTCCTTAAGTGTCTCCTAGGCCTCTTTAAACCAGAACAAGGAACCATTAGCTATGATGGTAAAATATATTCCGAACTCACTGGAGCAGAACAGCGAGACCTGAGGCAGGAAATGGGAATGGTATTTCAGGGAAGTGCTCTTTTTGATTCCATGACCGTAGAAGGCAACGTAATGTTTCCACTGGGCATGTTTACCAAACAATCCAAATCCGAGATGCAAGATCGGGTAGACTTTGTACTAAAACGGGTAAACCTAGTAGATGCGCATAATAAATTTCCATCCGAAATATCTGGGGGAATGCAAAAAAGGGTCGCCATAGCCCGGGCCATTGTTATGAATCCCAAATACCTTTTCTGCGATGAGCCCAATTCCGGTTTAGATCCCAAAACGGCAATACTCATAGATAATCTGATCCATGAAATAACCCAGGAGTACGATATCACAACTATCATTAACACCCATGATATGAACTCCGTAATGGAAATAGGTGAGAAAATCATCTTCCTAAAAAACGGTCACAAAGAATGGGAAGGCAGCAATAAGGAAATCTTTAAGACAGACAACGAGGCGGTGACAGATTTTGTATACTCCTCCGAACTGTTCAAAAAGGTGCGTCAAATGTATATAGAGGAAAGAAATTAAATTTCATCCTCTCGCACCTGAATCTTAGGGTTTTTCAACCTCAACCGCAGCCAACTGGCCAATTTCTCGGTGTCTTTCACCTTTTGATTGGCAGATAATTCCTTATCCCACTTTACAGTGAACATAGGAATGGTATCCAGTTTATTAAAATCTGTAGTGAGGATATAGGCAAATCCCAGATTGCTTAAGTTCTCATAATTGGTCTTGGCTTCTGCACTGATTTCTTTAAAGGGGATCTGCTGGGCTGCAAGGTCACTCATTTTCTCCACGGCTTCTTTTAAAACCCGTATCTGCTCTTCCTTACTTAGGAGCTCTGCCTTCTTGGATTCGTACAATTCGTTTACATACTTCATCTGATCCAACTCCAGGTTTTTGGAGCCTTGGACAATTTTTAGATCCACGTTGCGCAACTTTACATAATCGTCTTTTTGGGCGTTCCAGGTAGCTATAATATTATCGGGGATGGGCTCACTTCCCATAAACACCAATTCTATATGGCCATTTTTTCCACGTCCGTAGTCTATTTCCGTTAGGTTATCTAGATAGCGTCCTTCCCCTGGCAATTTATAAGGAATAATATTATTGGCTATAAACTGACTGGCTTCCTTTCTAAAAAGGGATTCTTGGAAGACATTGTAAAAAGTGACTCCAGCCGGAATCATAACCAATACTGCCACTATGGAAGCCATTCTAGAGATAAATCTTCTTCGCTGAGAATTGGCATATCGCACCATGGGAAAGCGCAATAACTTTAATACCAAAAATGTAGCCAATCCAATAAAAATGGTATTGATAATAAAGAGATACATGGCTCCGGTGGCATATCCAAAATTACCAATAGCCAAACCAAAGCCAACCGTACACAAAGGCGGCATTAAAGCGGTTGCAATAGCCACCCCAAAGATAACACTAGCAATAGTCCCCTTTTTTGCCCTTGCAATTACCAAAGCCAGACCTCCAAAAAAGGCAATTAGCACATCCCTAATATCCGGAGCGGTACGGGCTAATAATTCGGATGATTCATCGCGTAAGGGGAAAAAATAAAAAAACAGGAAAGCGGTAAACACACTAAGCACCACCATTACCGCAAAATTCTTCAAAGATCTCCTTAAGGTATCAATATCATTGGTCGCCAAGGAAAGCCCCATTCCCAATATGGGTCCCATTAGCGGCGAGATTAACATCGCACCGATTACTACTGCCGTAGAGTTGGCATTAAGACCTATAGATGCTATAAAAATAGAACAGATCAAAATCCATGAGGTATGCCCCTTAAACGGTATATCTGCGATAATGGACTCCTTGGTGGCCTCTTGATCGGTGTTGTCCCTAATATCCAATAGGTCCTTTAGGAATACACCCACTCCTCCCAAGAGCCCCTTAAAATCTTTCTTTATATTCTCCGGGTTCCCATTGGCAAATTCTTGCCCTCCATTATTTTTTAACTTTTCTTCCATAATTAGCCAAACTGATCACCATATTGATCTTTAACTTTTGCACGTATATTTTTTATGTCCTGTTCTTTGGATTTGGGGTAAATTAACAATACTTCTTCCTTATCCACAATTATATAATCTGACAAACCATCTACCACCACTATTTTGCCTTTGGGGGTGCGAATCATATTGCCATTGGCATCCTCAGTTAATACGGATGCATTAACCACAGCATTGTTATCCTTATCTTTCTCCAACTTATCGTAGAGGGAACCCCAAGTCCCCAAGTCGTTCCAATCAAAAGAGGCAGGAAGGACAAAGATATTATTAGCGGGCTCCAATATGGCGTAATCTATGGAAATATTCCCAGCCTTAGGATAATGCTCTTGGATAAACGCCCCTTCTTCCGCTGTATTGTAATAGGGTAGGCCTTTTTGAAATAATTGGTACTGATCCGGGCAATACTTTTTAAATGCCTTTACGATGGTGGCCACGCTCCACATAAATATACCTGCATTCCATAAAAAATTTCCTTGAAGAAGAAATTCCTTGGCAGTATCATAGTTAGGTTTCTCCCTAAACTGCACCACTTTCTTTAAAAGATCCGCATCGTCCTTTCCATATTCTATGTATCCAAAACCTGTATTGGGAAAGCTAGGCTTCACCCCCAAGGTACATAACACCTCTTCCTTTTCACATTTCTCAAAACAAGTCACCACATCCTTGGAAAAGGCGGCCTCATCTTCTATCCAATGGTCGCTAGGAGCAACAATCATTACCGCCTCGGGATCCATTTTCTGTATTTTTAAGGCGGCATAGAGAATACAGGGCGCTGTATTTCTCATGGCAGGCTCCAATACCACCTGTTCCTGATCTACCACCGGTAATTGCTCTAACACCAAGCTGTTATACCTCTCATTGGTGAGAATCAATATATTCTCTGTGGGAACAAATTTATTTAAACGTTTAAACGTCCTTTGTATAAGAGTATCCCCAGTACCCAACATATCGTGAAACTGTTTGGGATAATCGGAAGTACTTACAGGCCAAAATCTAGATCCTACCCCTCCAGCCATTAAAACGGCATAATACTTTTTGCTCATCCTTCTTTCTTAAGTTTTAATCAACTCTACCTCGGCGTTTGGTTGAAAGAGATATACCTTTCCCGTTGTTACTTCAACACATTCGTACCGTTTTACCCTTCTATTTTTCTTTTGGAACATTTTACCATTATAGATTCGGAAGATACTTCCATGCGGCAGCTCAAACACATAATTCTTACCTTTCTCCCGCTGATCATATTCTTTAAGTGCTATGGATAATCTTGCATCGGTATCACTACTAGCCCTAGGATTCTTAAAATGATTGGCCAATAAGGGCAACAACTTTGCTGGAAATACCTCTGGCCTAAGAAATGGCAGCATTAGTAGCTGAAATGTTCTTTTCCATTCTACCCCATGTGGCTTTATAGTTCTTCCATATTTTTCAAAAGCTAGCAGATGCGCAATTTCATGCACCAAGGTAATTAAAAATCGATATTTATTGAGGCTTACGTTTACTGTAATCACATGCTTTCCATTAGCCAGCCTGCGATAATCCCCATGACGGGTAACCCGTTCGTTTACAATTTTTAAATTTATATGATTTTCCTTTATCAACTGCATGCATAAACCTACAGCTCTTTCTGGAATATATTTCCCTAACGTTTCCTGCATACGGGCAAAATTAGAAATTTTATACTGGTACGGGCATATTCCCCTTAGTTTATATGTAGTTGGAGCGTTTTGAGTTCTCCTATTCCCTTGGCCTTCTTACCGGCACATGTTTTTTTGCAGCTAGTCCACTTCTACACCATCCATTTCCTTATTTGCTCCTATATTTTATTGACAACCGTCCTAATTCCATGGAAGGGTTCACAAGATAAGATACTGGATCTAATAATCTTTGGAGAAACTTATAAAAATAAGAAAGCAAATCCATTCGGTTCTCAAGAATTAACATCCCCATTTGCAGGTAAATCACAGAATTTACACCCTTACAGGAAATAGCAAATCTACCCCAACTAGGTACTTTAGGGGTCTAAATTGGAGCCAAATGATGCAAATCATGCATTTTTACACTATTATTAACGCTTAAAAGCCAACTCTTTGCCCTAACTTTGCAGTTTATTAAACTAGAGACTGGGTAAAGTATTAGCTCCACTATATTTGAAGGCACCCACATCCTAGCAATATCAATAAAACTTTACGGTTATCTACAACATGAACGATTTAAGAACTACCAATAGATTACTGCTGATCATAGTGATTCCTCTAGTATTTTATTTACTAAAATTACTATCGTTTATCTTTATACCTTTAATTTTTTCCATGTTCATCGCCCTGTTATTTTTACCCTTGATGCGATGGCTCAACAAAAAAAAGGTATCCAAACCTATTAGCATATTCATAGTGGCCTTGATTATTTTGATGGCCTTAAAGGTCTTGGGCGGACTCATACAGCTTTCTAGTCAGGAATTGCTATCTCCAGACAACCAATTCTTAGGAAAAGCAGAAGCTAAATTAGAATTGTTATTTATAGGGTTAGAAGAGAACTTTGGACTTCCCTATTCCCAGGATAAGAACATCCTGAACAATATTTTTCCTCATGAAAACATGATGAAAAATTTTGGTGCCACTTTGGACTTCCTAGGCAATACGATTACCATGATCTTAATGACCGTCTTTTTTGTGGTTTTATGGCTAGCAGAATCCATCAACGTTCAAAAGTTAATGAACAATACCATTTTAAAACAAAAGCACACCTCGGTAAAAACCTTTCTCAAAATTGAAAAGGACCTTATAAAGTTTATTAAGGTGAAGTTTCTAGTAAGTCTTTTTACGGGAATTGGAATTGGATTGGCCTGCGTATTCTTTGACGTTAGCTTCCCGATATTCTGGGGCTTATTTGCTTTTGCCATCAACTTTGTACAGATGGTAGGATCCTTTGTGTCCGTTATTCTTTTAAGTTTGTTTGCCTTTGTAGAATTGGAGACCACCAGTATCCTACTTTTCTTCATCCTGTCTATAACGGCAGTCCAAGTACTATTTGGCTCTATTTTAGAGCCCGTATTCATGGGAAAATCCTTCTCCATAAACATTATTACAGTATTGGTGGTATTAATGCTGTGGGGCTATATCTGGGGTGTTCCAGGACTGATCATGGCAATACCTATCACGGTATTCATGAAAATTATCCTAGAACAATTTCCACAGACCAAGGTAGTGGCCAACCTAATATCTGGGAATGGGGCAACGGTACCGCTGCCCAAACCCAAGAACAAATAAAATTAGAATTACTCCAAGGTCTCCCAAGTCTTGATCTAAGGAGTAGAATTAGAAACCTGAAGCAGCTTTCCGTTAAAGAACTTACTTCCGTTAAGAGAAAAATCCTTGATATAGGTAGCCATGTCTAAGGGAGTTGTATCTACCTTATAACCGGGAAAGGCTTCCTGAAGCATTTCTGTCTGCACAGCTCCCAAGGCCAATACATTAAATATAGGACCACTCTCCTTAAACTCCTCTGCCCAAAGCTCGGTCATGGTAATTACAGCGGCTTTGCTAGAACTATAGGCGGTAAGTCCGGGAAACTTAACACTCCCCTGTACTCCACCCATGGTACTTATAGAGACTACATGCCCCGTAGGGGGCATAAGCGGAATTATTCTCTGAGTCAATTTTGCCACTCCAAAAACATTTACCCTGTAAACCTCCTCCAACTCTTCCATAGAAGTTTCCAAAAATGGTTTATTCACCAGTTTTCCGGCATTGTTTATCAGAATGTCCACTTGCTTCCAATTTTTTTCCAGGAAGGAATCCAATTTCTCAAAATCTTCCTCCTTGGCCAAATCGAATGAAAAACTACTGATATTTTTATGTTTCAATGCCGCTACGGGAGCATCGTTTCTAGAAAGTGCCAGCACCTGATGCCCTTCATTGGCAAATAATTGCGCCAATTGAAATCCAATTCCCCTACTACTTCCTGTAATAATAATATTTGCCATTAGTGATATGTTATTTCCTTCATTGGGGCATTAACGATTTGCTCCAAAACCGGAATTGTTTTATTTACTAGGTTCGCCATATGATCCAAATCCATCAAATAAGCTTCGTCCCCCACGTGGTGATAATAGTCGTAATTGGTAAAATCGAACGTACAAAAGGTCTGTGATGGTATTCCAAATTCTAAATGGAAGGGATAATTATCCGAACGCATAAACAAGTTATATTCTTTGGCGGTAGGTAAAAATCCAACCAAATTCTCCTTGGCATAGGCATTACTGACTTCTGCTAAATTAGACTCTTCGTATCCAGTAAGGTACATTAAATAATCCTTGTCTTTCATAGGCACGCCCACCATTTCAAAATTAAGCATTAGATATAGATTCAACTCCTCCTGCTTTAATTTCTGGGCTAAATGCTTAGACCCTAAGAGTCCTTTCTCCTCTGCGCTGAACAGGGCAAAAATGAGGCTGCGCTTATTGGCCCTGGTTTCCCCAAAATAACGAGCTATTTCCATTACCGTTGTGGTCCCTGAAGCATTGTCATTGGCACCATTTGCGATACTATCTCCAGCCACTGGAGAAACTATACCTATGTGATCGTAATGGGCCCCAACAATCACAAATTCGTCTTTAAGGGTCTCATCGGTCCCTTCTAAATACCCTACAATATTATAGGTAGGCACTTCAAAATTAGACAACGTATCCTTATAACTAGTGAAATAGGGAGCAACACCATAGCTTTTTAGCAAGTTTTCTAAATGCTGAGCCGCCTTGTTTATTCCTTCCGTACCTGCATCCCTACCCATCAGTTTATCCGAAGCCAGATAATTAATAATTTCTCCTACTTCCTCACTACTGGAGAACGACTCCCAATTGGCAGTTTCCGATGCGGATGAATGCCTCGGCTTCTGACGCTCCTTTGTACGAGCTTCCTTTCCAAGAAGCACCGTCTGATCTACTTTAGCTCCTCCGCAAGCCATCATTAAGCCTGCAAATCCTACTACGAATATTTTTTTCATAACCATGGTTTTATTTTGGTGTGATTAATAATCATCCCACAAATAACTGTCGGATGTATAATTTTCTTGATTGCGAACGGTTTAAATCTAAAAAAGCACCCTGAAAGACAGGATGCTTTTTTTATTGATTTTTGCCCTTCAAAAGTCCCCAATATACAAATTGGAGTGGACTGGCCCTAGAAAACCGGGACCAATTATCCTTTTTAGGCGAGCATGGTTACCGGATTCTCCAGATAAGCCCTTAAGGTCTGTAAAAACTGAGCTCCCGTAGCCCCGTCAACGGTTCTATGGTCGCACGCCAAGGTAACTTTCATAGTACTACCTACAACGATCTCCCCGTTCTTTACAACCGGTTTCTCCTCAATAGCCCCTACCGATAGAATAGCGGAATTAGGCTGATTGATGATAGAGGTAAACTCGGATATACCGAACATTCCGAGATTGGAAACGGTGAAGGTGCTTCCTTCCATTTCCGCCGGACTGATTTTTTTATTACGTGCCTTTCCAGCAAGATCTTTTACAGAAGCTCCAATTTGCGTCAAGGTCATTTGATCTGCAAATTTTAATACCGGAACCAAAAGCCCATCCTCTACCGCTACAGCAACCCCAATATGCACATGGTGGTTTATTAGCGTAGTATCGTTGTTCCAAGTGGTATTTACCTGCGGATGTTTTTTCAATGCCATGGCACATGCTTTCACTACCATATCATTAAAGGAAACCTTGGTATCTGGAAGACTATTGATCTGTACTCTAGACGCTTTGGCATGATCCATATCTACCTCAATGGTAAGGTAATAATGAGGTGCAGAGAACTTAGACTCTCCAAGACGCTTGGCAATAACCTTGCGCATTTGCGAGTTCTTAACCTCTTCTACCATTTCTTCCCCTACTGGCAAATTAATTGGAGCGGGAGCAGCTGCTTGCGCTACACCGGCCTTCTCTTGAGGAGCTGCGGCCTTTTCAGCGGCTTTTTGCACTGGCTTATACTCCTCTATATCTCTTTTAATGATCCTACCTTGATCACCACTACCTTTTACATTTCTTAGGTCTATCCCTTTCTCCTCTGCCATTTTCTTGGCCAAAGGTGAGGCTAAAATACGCTGACCATCCTGAGCTACGGCTGTTTCCGTTGCTGAAGAAGAAGTAGCAGTCGTTTGACTAGCTTCTTCTTTGGAGGCTTCTTCTTTAACCGGTGCGGGCTTACCATCACTGGCCAATACAGCGTCTACATCCGTACCTTCTGGGCCAATTACAGCAAGGACAGCATCAACTGGCGCCGTCTCCCCTTCCTGGATTCCTATATGCAAGAGCGTACCAGAATAAAAGGATTCGAATTCCATAGTTGCCTTATCGGTTTCTATTTCGGCCAAGATATCTCCTTCTTCCACCTCATCACCAACTTTTTTCAACCAAGTGGCTACGGTCCCTTCTTCCATGGTATCGCTTAAGCGAGGCATTTTCACCACTTCAACCCCTTCAGGTATCTCCACAGCTGCACTAGCGCTCTCTACATTGGCGTTTTCTTCTGCTTCCACAGTTTCTTCTTCCTTTTTCTCTTCTTCCTTAGCTTCTGGAGAAGAATTGATCAGTGAAGAAATATCCTCTCCCTCATCACCTATAATAGCAAGTAGAGAATCTACAGGAGCCGTATCGCCTTCTTCGATACCGATATACAATAAGGTACCCTCGTTAAAGGATTCGAACTCCATAGTGGCCTTATCGGTTTCTATTTCCGCCAATATATCTCCTTCTTCTACCTTATCACCTACCTGTTTTAGCCACTTAGCAACAGTCCCCTCTTCCATGGTATCGCTAAGTCTTGGCATATTTATTACTTCTGCCATTTACTTAAATTTTATGTTGTACAAATGGATAATCCTCTTGTTCGTAGACCATATCATAAATCTGGCTAATTGGAGGATAATCCGACTCATCGGCGAATTTTTCACATTCCTTAACCAAATCCTTAACTCTCGTATCTATTTCCTTGATTTCCTCATCCGAAGCGTACTTATTCTCCTTGATTACCTCTAACACTTGGGTAATAGGATCTATTTTCTTGTACTCTTCCACCTCTTCCTTGGTTCTATAGCTCTGTGCATCGGACATGGAATGACCTCTATAACGGTACGTTTTCATTTCCAAAAAGGTAGGACCTTCTCCAGATCTTGCGCGCTCTATTGCTTTGCTCATTTCTTGAGCTACGGTAACAGGATCCATTCCATCTACAGGACCACATGGCATTTCGTAACCGAGGCCAAGCTTCCATATTTCGGTGGAATGAGATGTTCTTTCCACGGAGGTTCCCATGGCATACCCGTTGTTTTCACATACAAAAACTACTGGCAATTTCCACAGCATCGCTAGGTTAAAGCTTTCGTGTAGCGACCCCTGTCTTACTGCACCATCTCCCATATAACAAATGGTAACAGAATCGCGCTTAAAATACTTGTCTGCAAAGGCTAGGCCAGCTCCCAAAGGAATTTGCCCCCCTACAATACCGTGACCTCCGTAAAATCGGTGCTCTTTAGAGAAAATATGCATAGACCCACCCATACCTTTAGAGGTACCGGTAACCTTACCATAGAGTTCTGCCATCACTTTCTTAGGATCCTCGCCCATCCCTATCGGCTGAACGTGATTTCTATAAGCGGTAATCATTCTATCCTTTGTTAGATCCATGGCGTGCAATGCACCGGCCAGGACCGCTTCCTGCCCATTGTAAAGATGTAAAAATCCACGAACTTTCTGTTGAATGTAGGCCGCAGCTAGCTTATCCTCAAATTTCCTCCAGAACAACATGTCCTCATACCACTTAAGGTAGACCTCTTTGGTTATTTTTTCCATTAATTATCAATTTTTGAAGTATATCGCATTATTTAAAAGTCCTGCTTAAAATAAAAACGGAGAACAAAAATACATATATAAATCAATAGGAAAAAAATATTATTTAAAAGGTTTAGACAAAGAACCGCTATAAGCCGCATCCTAAGAACTATGGAAGCCACTAAAAAGGAAAAAACCTCTATCTATTTTAGCCTAAAAAGCTACTATTAAAAGGAAGGGGAAGAATATCTGCAACGGAGTGACATTTTAGGACTTCCCCAGTTTCACCGGTCATAATAAGTGAAATAGGAGTCTTTTGTTTGATTTCGTATTCCGAAATGGACTGTCGGCAATTTCCACAAGGTGCAGCGGGGGTATCCATTACATAGGTAGTAGATGTAGCACTGATGGCAATGCTAAGAATAGGAACGTTGGGATATTTTGCAGCTGCGTAATAAATAGCCACCCTTTCTGCACACAATCCTGCTGGGTAGCAGGCATTTTCTTGGTTATTTCCCTGAACTACCTCACCGTTAGCCAAGAGGATGGCCGCCCCTACCTTAAAATTGGAATAGGGAGCGTAGGCTTTTTTCCGAGCCTCAACGGCTATTTTCAGCAATTCCCTGTCCTTTTCCCCCAGGTCTTCACTGGATGGATACACCAACAACTCAAAACTTATATTCTTCTTTATCATGATACATACCTATATAAAATACCAACAAAAATAAACAAAACCTGCACAAGGGCAGGTTTCGGATACTTATCAAATAAAGTATCGCTTATTTAATTATTGTAAAATTCATCCCCTAAATTAAAGGTCAAGGAGAACCGCAAGGTATTTTCTAGCGGATTTCTCACCTTGGAGGTAGAGAACAAATAAGAAAGGTCTATCTGAGCCGTTCTATATTTGAATCCGGCACCTAAGGTGAAAAACTTCCTAGAGCCTTTTTGATCGTTCTCATTAAAATACCCTGTCCGCAACATAAAGGATTCCTGATATACATATTCTGCTCCCAAAGCCCATGTTAACTCTTTAAGCTCCTCATTAAACCCTCCGGGAGCATCGCCGAAGGACTTAAAAACCCCTTCAAAAAAAGAAATCTGCTGATACACATCGTTATCGGCAGCATTAATTACTCCATCATCATTAAAATCTTTAGGTGTAGGCACCAACAATTTATTGAATTCCGTGGTGAGCCCTATTACGTTATCTTGATCTAAAATAAAATCGAACCCTACCCCAGCCTTTAAATTTGTGGGCAAGAAATTCTCTTGTCCCCCATCATCATATTTCATCTTCCCACCTAGGTTAGAAATATTGAAACCGGCCCTCCATCGACCATCAAAATTCTCATAGATCCTTTCTCTAGACCTATAATAACCGGAAACATCAACCGCAAAGGAACTTGCCGCCTTAGAATCTTCACTCCCGTTGTCTGGCAGCTTAAGATTGGAGCTTATAAAGCGCCCTGCAACGGACATGGAAAAAGTCTGACTTAACTTTAAGGAATAGGATCCATCAAAAGCCACTTCATTAGGCTTGGCCAATCTCCCTGGATCTCCAGCAAATTGCCGCAGCTCTATTTCTCCTAAGGTAAAATAGCGGATACCAATAGCAAACGCACTCCTATCATTTATTTTATTGTGAAAACTTGCACTGAGCAATGAAATATCTGTAATTATACTTTCGAGATAGGGGGTATAACTAAGTCCGAAACCCATTTTTCGATCTGCAAAGGCAAATTTAGCGGGATTCCACTGTTGTGAAAAAGCATCCATAGAGGTTGCCACGCCCATATCCCCCATACCAGAAGCCCTAGCATCGGCTGCTATAGTCAGGAAAGGGACAGCAGTGGTTATAACCCTGTCTTCTTGTGCCGACACTTTAATTACCACACAAAACAGACATAGTATTACAAAATTTTTCATTTTTTAAAAGTCTAGTTAATACGATTGGCGTAAAACTGGTCAATTATAATTAAATAAAATATAATTATAGTCCTACTACCATATTAAACGTCTATTTTAATATTATCTTGTAGAAAGCTAATTTTTTTTTGCCAAAATAGTTTAATATTCGCGATTAATGACCAACCTTGGGTGTCAATCGCACCTGATTAAAATATTTTTTATATTTTTCGCGAAAGAAGTAACCACCACCCATACTAGATTAAATTATCAGCCGTTATTTATATGTAACTATGGTTGACTGCGCAAATCATTTTCGGGATAAATTAATTTTGACCCCTATAAAATATTATGCCTCAATCATCGTTTTATATGCCAAAAGCGACACAAATTATTAAAGAATAAAAATAACAGACTTCTATTTGGAGGTTTGTTTTTGAACTCAAGTCCTAATTATGAAAAAAGAATTCATCAAAGTTGTACTCTCCTGTGCAATTGTAGCGGGTGGTTTTACAAGTTGCAAAAATGCATCGTCCAAAAACACCTCGCGAGCCACAGGCTGGAAAATTAACGCCAAGGAGGGAGGATTTCAATATAATTCAGACTTTAAGGAACAGGAAACCGCCCCAGGGCTCGTTTTTATAGAAGGGGGAACTTTCACCAAAGGGCAGGTTCAAGATGACGTGATGAAGGATTGGAATAATACGCCAACCTCCCAACACGTACAGTCCTTTTATATGGATGAAACAGAGGTTACCAATGTGATGTACCTGGAATACCTAGACTACCTTAAAAGCGTATATCCTCCAGAAGACCCAAGATACGTTCACATTTATACTGGAGCACTACCGGATACTCTGGTATGGAGAAACAGGTTGGGCTATAATGAAACCATGACCAATAATTACTTAAGACACCCTGCCTATGCAGAATATCCCGTGGTGGGAGTAAACTGGATACAAGCCACCCAATTTGCCGCTTGGAGAACAGACCGTGTAAATGAAGTAATGCTAGAACGGGAAGGCTACCTTTCCAAGGACGCAAAATACAAAGTAGTCACAGGAGAAATAGATGGCAGCTTTAGCACCGAAGCCTATCTTAACCGACCAGAATCTGTTTACAATGGACAGATAGATTCCCTGCAAGGGAAACGCAAGAGGGATTCCGTTTCTGTATTTGCAAAACGAAGCAGCGGCGTAATTTTACCTGAATACAGACTTCCCACCGAAACCGAATGGGAATATGCTGCCCAAGCCCAAATAGGTAGTAGAGAGTACAATAACTATAGGGGACGAAAGAAGTATCCATGGGAAGGAAACTACACCAGAAATGGACAGCGCGTAGGAAGAGGGGACCAATTGGCCAACTTTAAACAAGGGAAAGGAGATTATGGCGGAATTGCAGGATGGTCCGATGACGGTGCCGATATTACTGCGGAAGTAAAATCGTATAAGCCCAATGATTTTGGTCTGTATGATATGGCTGGTAACGTGGCCGAATGGGTAGCGGATGTGTACCGACCCATCGTAGATGATGAAGTAAGCGACTTCAACTATTTTAGAGGGAACGTATTTATGAAAACCGCCATTGGAGAGGACGGAAAAGTGAAAGTAATAAGGGACTCCGTTGTTTACGACACCATGCCCAATGGGAAAATCTTAGCTAGAAATCTACCGGGAGAAATTAAAATGGTCCCCGTTGGAGAGGAAGAGACCTTCCTAAGAACCAATTTCTCTACTAGCGACAACCGCGGATATAGAGATGGGGAACCAGGATCTACCCGCTACTACGACAGATTTACCAGTGGAGATACAGATGACAATAATGCAAAGAAAATGTACAATTCCCCAGTGAGCAAGGTTCAGGTAAATGAGGATGGGGAGTTAGTAAGAGCTTACGATACCTCTAACAACAGAACTACTTTGATAAATGACGAAGTTAGGGTATATAAAGGAGGTTCTTGGAGAGACAGAGCCTATTGGCTAGATCCGGCCCAAAGAAGGTACCTACCTCAATATATGGCAACGGATTATATTGGATTTAGATGTGCCATGTCTAGGGTAGGCTCCAAATCCAAAACAAATAACAAAACACCTAGAAGCAAGAAAGTGCGAAAATAAGACACTCTCCCACCTAAATAATTATAGAAAAAAAGCCCTTTACATAAAAGGGCTTTTTTTCTATCTTCGACCAATGACAATAGAACAACTGCACAGCCTTTTTTTAAAGTATCCGGATATATGTACGGACACTAGAAAATTATCCCAAAACTGCTTATTCTTTGCACTAAAGGGTGATAATTTTGATGGAAACGACTACGCATCGGAAGCCTTGGAAAAAGGGGCCTCCTATGCTCTTGTAGATAAACGCGAATTGGCAGGTTCGGAGCGCTTCATTTTAGTTGATGATGTTCTAGACACCCTACAACAGTTAGCGCAATATCACAGGCAATTTTGCAGCGCAAAGATCATAGGGCTAACCGGTAGCAATGGAAAGACCACTACCAAGGAGCTTATCACAGCAGTACTTTCAGAAAAATACAAGACCATTGCTACCAAAGGGAACCTAAACAACCATATTGGAGTTCCGCTAACCCTTCTTTCCATAACGTCCGATACGGAAATCGCCATAGTGGAAATGGGTGCCAACCACCCTAAGGAAATCGGTTTCCTTTGCCAATTGGCCCAACCAGATTACGGCTATATCACCAATTTTGGAAAAGCACATCTAGAGGGATTTGGTAGCGAGGAAGGGGTTATTGCAGCCAAGAGCGAACTCTATGACTACCTGCTGACAAACAATAATCTTGTCTTTTTTAATGCCGATGATCCAATACAGGTTCAACGACTTGCAAATACCGACAATAAATTAGGGTATAGCCAGCACCCACAAAACCACCTGCCTATAATATTCCAGGGGTGCAACCCCTATGTTACTTTAAAAGTAAAGGAAGTAACCATAGAAAGCAGGTTAATTGGCAGCTATAACTTCACCAACTGTTGTGCAGCAATACTTATGGGCCACTATTTTAAGGTACCTCTATCAGCAATTAAGTCAGCCTTGGAGAATTACAACCCAAAAAACAATCGTTCACAAGTAATAGAAAAAAACGGCACTCAGATTATCTTGGACGCCTACAATGCCAATCCCACTAGTATGAAGGCTGCCTTGGAAAACCTCCATTCAATAAAAGCAACGCGTAAGATTGCTTTTTTAGGGGATATGTTTGAGCTGGGTAGTTCAGCAAAAAAAGAGCATCAAGCCATTGCAGACCTTGCCGCAGAAATGAATTTTGATACGGTAGTATTGATTGGTGAAAACTTCCATCAAACTACAACTTCCCTACACAAATATTCATCCTTTGAAGTACTTAAAGAACACATAGGGAATATTTCCACGGAGGGAGCTACAATACTAATAAAGGGATCTAGAGGAATGGCTTTGGAAAGATTAACAGACCTTCTCTAAGCGCTACAAGCGGCGCTTTAAAGTGTTTTGTGGGACATACTGGATTCGAACCAGTGACCTCTGCCCTGTCAAGGCAGCGCTCTAAACCAACTGAGCTAATACCCCGTTTTATCCTTTTCTTCAAGTGAAAAAACAGCTGGACAAACTTACATTAAATTAACACAAGAGTCCAACAAAATTATGAAGAAATTTAAATCATGGCATGTATTGCAAATTCATTAGCAATACATGCCATATTTCTTTAAGAAGCCCCAAAGGTAAAGACCTCTGAGGGAGTTCTAGCCTCTTTTAAGATCTTCTCCATTTCCTTCACTATTGCTGGATGGTCTTCCGCAATATTATGCTCCTCTCCAATGTCGGTTGAAAGATTGTACAATTCCAATTTTGCATTCGGGTCTTTTAGAACGTTGTACTTTACACCTTTCCAATCCCCCATTCTAACCGCTTGTCTTCCTCCCAACTCGTGAAACTCCCAGTAGAGATAGGGATGATTTTGTTGTTTTTCCTCATCTCCCAGTAGGGTAGGTAAAAATGAAATCCCATCCAGATTGGACAGCTTCTCCCCGCCTAACATATCTATCAAAGTAGGAAAAACGTCCCAAAATGCAGAAACATGATCTGTAGCAACCCCCTCCTCTATAACCTTAGGCCATTTAACTGCCATGGGAACGCGGATACCACCTTCGTACAAATCGCGCTTATAACCTTTAAAAGGACCATTGCTATTGAAGTAATCTGGGTCTGCCCCGCCTTCCTTGTGCGGACCATTATCAGAAGTGAATATTATTATAGTATTATCTGCTATTCCCAGCTCCTCTACCTTTTCAACAATTTCACCCACCTGCTGATCTAGGAGTCGCACCATACCAACAAAGGCTGCGTGTGGCTCTGCTTGGGAGCCATACCCCCCATAACCATTAGCCTTGCTTCTATCTACCCCTCTATAGGGAGTTTCGGGCTCAAACTTACCACTGTATTGCTCATGGATTTCTTCGGGTACCACCAATTCTGCATGAGGGATAATAGTAGGCACATAGGCAAAGAAAGGCCCATCCTTATTTTCCTCTATAAACTGAAGGGTCTTATCATGAATAAGATCAGGAGCATACTCCCCTCTCTGATGTTCAGCATTCCCAGCCAACACAATAGAATCTTGATTAGCCCAGAGATGCTGGGGATAGTAATTATGTCCCACCCGCTGGCAGTTAAACCCATAGAAAGTATCGAACCCCTGGTAATTGGGATCTCCTTCAGAACCGGGGTAACCAAGTCCCCATTTACCAAAAGCCCCCGTGGTATAGCCAGCATCTTTAAGGAATTTTGCAAGTGTATTTGTGCCTTTAGGAAGTGGATACTGCCCCTCTGGCTGAATCTCGTAATTACCTCTAATCACTGTGTTCCCTGTGTGCATACCAGTCATCAATGCAGAGCGGGAAGGAGCACAAACCGTACTCCCGGAATAATGCTGTGTAAACAACATCCCTTGCGCAACCAACTTATCTATATTGGGAGTGGTAAATTTTTCCTGCCCCAAAACACTGAGATCCCCATACCCCAAATCATCGGCAAGAATATATATGATATTGGGTTTCCCTAAAGAAGAAACTGATTCTTGGTTAACGGCCTCCTCCTTGGAAGAAGACGATTTTCCGTTAGTTTTACAAGAGATTACACTAACAACAACAAACAATAAAAATCCAAATCGATATAATAAATGCATAGTACTCAAAAAAATTAATGACAGAGGAAGATTACAACCAATCCCCAAAAAGGTTTCGCCTCAAAAATAACTAATCTTTATAATTTTAGTTACTCAATAGAACATATTTAATCCCAACACCTATTAGCAATAGCACCTTATTCCAATAACTAAAACTTAACTGATTGAAAAAGCGCACCCTTACCAACCACCCCCTTGGGACCTATAAAAGCAGCTGCGTACACTTACAAACTGACACACCACCATCCATATAGGGGAAAAGACGTTTCAAATATCATCTAACCACCAGGGGAATCATTTTTACACAGTCTAGTTAAAATA